>NZ_JBHMIW010000012.1:0-242923 GCF_042436655.1 Sinorhizobium sp. P24N7
TTGCACTGTTTGGCACAGGCGTTGCGGAAACCATCTTGGCCAGTGGCCCTGTGCGGCCACACCGAAAGGCCGAACATATGGAAGCAAGCGATCCGATCAAAAAATCTGCAAAAAACACTTGCAAGGGAGAGCCGTCCACATAAGGGATGAGGACGGAGGAGAGATTGCATGTTTTTGTCCATTGATCGGCTACGATCAACAGCAGTGGCGCACCGTCGGTACTCAAGGAATTCAAGCGCATCGCCATGCGTGCCGACAAAACCGACCAGAGCTTCAACGCCATTATCCATCTCGCAGCAGCCGTCATAAACTCAAAATGAATCTCAACAGGCCTTAGGCTAAGACCTTGCCGGCATTGAGAATACCGTTCGGATCAAAGGCATTCTTGATGCGCCGCATGAGTTCGAGTTCGGCCGAACTGCGGGAGCGATCGAGAAAGTCGCGCTTCAGGAGGCCGATCCCGTGCTCGGCGGAAACCGAGCCGCTATAGGTGCCGACCAGTCCGTAGACGACGGCGTCGACCGCGTGGGCCGTTTCCTCGGTTGCGCCTGGAACGGAAAAGGCGATGTGAAGGTTGCTGTCGCCGACATGGCCGAAGAACGACACGTGCGCTTCGGGGAACTTGGCCCGGAGCGCCGTGCCGCAATCCTCGGCGAAGCTGCCGATTGCGCCGATCGGCAGGCTGACATCGAAGTTGAGAAGCAGGGGCAGCCGATCCAGCGCGTGACCCTCGCGAATACGCCAGAAGGCTTGAGCCTCTTTTTGCGATTGCGCGATCAGCGCGTCGCCGATTACGCCGTCCTCCAGGGCTCGCCCGAGAAAGATTTCGAACCGTTCGCGTTCCGCTTCATGGCCCTGCAGGTCCTCTTCGACGATGACGGCGAAAGCGGGAGAGGCTTCGAAAAGCCTGAGCCCTTCAGCCTCGCAGTTGAAACGGAAATAGCTCTCCCACATCGCCTCATAGGCGGAGAGGCCGGCGAGTTCCTTCTGTGCCCGCTTGAGCAGAGCGACGACATTCTCATAGCTGTCGAGCGCGCAGAGCGCCGTCAGCCGCCCGGCCGGTAGCGGGCGCAGGCGCAATACCGCCCGCGTGATGATGCCGAGCGTGCCTTCCGAACCGATGAAGAGCTGCCGCAGGTCGTAGCCCGTGTTGTTCTTGATCATCTTGTTCATCGACGAAATCACGGTTCCGTCCGCAAGAACGGCCTCGAGCCCCAGCACATTGTCGCGCGCGACACCGTTGCGGATCACCCGGATGCCGCCGGCATTCGTGGCCAGATTGCCGCCGATCTGGCAAGAGCCGCGCGCCCCCAGATCGATCGGCAACAGGAAGCCGGCATTCTCGGCCGCGCGCTGAGCGACTTCGAGGGGTGTTCCGGCGAGCACCGTCATCGTACCTGCCGCAGCATCGATCTCCTCGATGCCCGAAAGTCTCTCCAGCGATATGGCAACGTCGCCAGCGCACGGATTGGCGCCGCCGGCGAGCCCGGTCAAGCCACCCTGCGGCACCACGGTCTGGCGATGCGCGTTGCAGATCCTCAGCGCGTCGGCGACCTCGGCAACGCTTGCCGGGCGAACGACCGCCAGGGGGAGGATCCGGCCCGTGAGGCTCGCATCGCCGCGGTGACGTTCGGCGATCCGGTCGCCGGTGAGCACGGCATCGCCGAGTGCGCTCGTGAGATCATCGATAACAGACATTGGACGGTTTCTAGCGCAGGATTCATTCGATCGGAACGATTAATTCGGCAGATCAACGCCCGGCGTCCAGACCGGGCGAATCCGCGCTTCCAAAGCCCGGGTTCACCGCCTCACGTGCCGGTGGCCGCGAGCACCGGCGCCTCCGCCTCTATCGGCGGTGCTTCCTTTTGTCCGCCCTTGCGGAATAGCTTCCATCGCGTCGGCCGGAAGGCGATGCGCGTGTGGTCGGTGGAGGCGGCGCGTTCCGGCGGCAGCTCGATCTCGACCGGAGGGTGCGTACGTCCGAGGTCGAGTTCCAGATGCCGGGTGCCCGCCACGCGCCGGCTGGCCGTGACGAGGCCGGCGAGGCAACCGCCGCAGCCGTCGATGAGTTCCACGTCGTGCGGGCGGAAATAGAGGGTTGCGGCGCCGTCCGGTTCGTTCCCGGCACGAAGGCCGATCGGGCGGTCCTCATGCCAGATTTCGCCATTGGCGAGGGTGACGTTGAGGCAGTTGGACTGACCGATGAAGCCGTAGACGAAGGGCGAGACCGGATGGTCATAGATCTCGTCGGGTGTGCCGACCTGCTCGATCGCGCCCTTGCTCATCACGACGACGCGGTCGGCAAGCTCGAGTGCTTCCTCCTGGTCGTGAGTGACGAAGATCGTGGTGTGGCCGGTGCGATCGTGGATTTCGCGCAGCCACCGCCTCAGCTCCTTGCGCACCTGCGCATCGAGCGCGCCGAAGGGCTCGTCGAGGAGCAGAACGTTGGGTTCGACGGCCATGGCGCGGGCGAGTGCGACGCGTTGGCGCTGCCCGCCCGAAAGCTGGGCCGGGTAGCGTTTCTCCAGTCCGGAGAGTTGCACGAGTTCCAGCAGGTCGAGCGCCCTGCGGCGGATGTCGGCAGCCGTCGGCCGTCGTTTGGCGGGCCGCACCTTCAGACCGAAAGCGACGTTGTCGAGCACCGTCATGTGGCGGAAAAGCGCATAATGCTGGAAAACGAAGCCGATGTTGCGCTCCTGCACGGTCTTCTTCGACGCATCCTCGTCGCCGAAGAAAATCGTGCCTTCGGTCGGGCTTTCGAGCCCGGCGACCAGCCTGAGCAGCGTGGTCTTGCCGGAGCCGGAGGGGCCGAGGAGCGCGATCAGTTCACCCGAGCGGATGTCGAGGGAAACGTCCTCGAGCGCGGGAAAACGGCCAAATTCCTTGCGAATATTCTGGACGCGGACTTCCATGGAGGTCTGGACCTTTCAGTGCCTGCGGCTGGCAGCGATCTCGTCGCTGTAGCGAAGTTCAAGAGCAGTCTTCAAAACGAGCGTTACCAGCGCCAGGAGCGCCAGGAGCGCCGCCACCGCGAAGGCGGCGACGAAATTATATTCATTGTAGAGGATTTCGACCTGCAAAGGCATGGTGTTCGTTTGCCCGCGAATATGGCCGGACACGACCGAGACCGCACCGAATTCGCCCATGGCGCGGGCATTGCAGAGAAGCACGCCGTAGAGCAGGCCCCATTTTATATTGGGAAGCGTCACATGCCAGAAGGTCTGCCAGCCGGTGGCGCCGAGCGAAAGTGCCGCCTCCTCGTCGGCCGTTCCCTGTTCCTGCATCAGCGGGATCAATTCACGCGCGACGAAGGGGAAGGTCACGAAGACGGTGGCGAGCACGAGACCCGGAACGGCAAAGAGGATCTGGATGCCGTAGCTCTGCAGGATCGGCCCGAGCGCGCTGTGAGAGCTGAATAGCAGCACGAAAACGAGGCCGGAGATCACTGGTGAAACGGAGAAGGGCAGGTCGATCAGCGTCGTTAGAAACGCCTTGCCCTTGAACTCGAATTTCGCGATGGCCCAGGCGGCCGCCACCCCGAAGACGAGATTGAGCGGCACGGCGATCCCCGCGACGAGCAGTGTCAGACGGATCGCGGAAAAGGTCTCGGGGTCGCCAAGCGCCGTGAAGAACTCCATCGCTCCTTTGCGGAACGCCTCGATGAACACCGTGGCGAGCGGCAGAAGCAGGAAGAGCGCGACGAAACCAAGCGCAACGGCGGTCAGGACAACGCGTGAAAGCGGCGTTTCCGAGGTTGCAGCCGTCACAAGCGTATTAGAAGCGTAGCCGGCATCATGCGCCATAACCATATCTCCGTCTGCTCCACGCCTGGATCACATTGATGACCAGCAGCATCATGAAGGAAAGCAGGAGCATTACCGCGGCGATCGCGGTTGCTGCCGGATAGTTGAATTCCTCGAGGCGGATGACGATCAGAAGCGGCGCGATCTCCGAGACATAGGGAAGGTTGCCGGCGATGAAGATCACCGAACCATATTCGCCGACGCCGCGGGCAAAGGCGAGTGCGAAGCCGGTCAACCCGGCAGGCAGGAGACCGGGCAACAGGACCCGGCTGATCGTCTGGAAGCGGGTGGCGCCGAGGGTCGCAGCCGCCTCTTCGACTTCCTTGTCGATCTCTTCCATGATCGGCTGCACGGTACGCACGACGAAGGGCAACCCGACGAAGATCAGCGCCACGACGATCCCGGCCGGAGCGAAGGCTATCTTGATGCCGAGCGGAGCGAGCAGCGAGCCGATCCAGCCGTTCGGCGCATAAAGCGTCGTGAGCGCAATGCCGGCGACCGCGGTCGGCAGGGCGAAGGGCAGATCGACCATGGCGTCGATCACGCGCTTGCCGGGGAAGCGATAGCGCACGAGAACCCAGGCGAGGAGCACGCCGAAGACCAGGTTGACAACGGCGGCGATGAAGGCCGTGCCGAAGCTGATCGTCAATGCGTTGACCGTGCGCTCGTCAAGCGCCAGTTCCACGAATTTCGACCATCCGAGGCCGCTCGAGCGCCACAGCAGTCCGGAGAGAGGAATGAGAACGATGATGGTGAGCCATGCCAGCGTCACGCCGAGCGCCAATCCGAAACCCGGAATGACGCTCGGCTGCCGAAACCGCCACCGCGTGTTGCTGCGAGCGGCCATCGATATCATTGCCCCGGCCTGTAGATCTGATCGAAGACCCCGCCATCGCCAAAGAACTTCGGCTGAGCTTCCTTCCAGCCGCCGAAGTCGTCGATCGTGACGAGCTTCAATTCGGCGAAGCGCGCGGTGTCCTTGGGATCCGCCAGTTCAGGCTTGAACGGCCGGTAGTAGTGTTTGGCCGCGATCTTCTGCCCGACATCGCTGTAGAGATAGTCGAGATAGGCCTCGGCGACCTTGCGGGTACCCTTGCTGTCGACGTTGCCATCGACCAGCGCAACGGGGGGCTCCGCCTTGATCGAGATCGACGGCGTGACGATGTCGAAATTGTCGGGGCCCAGCTCTTCCAGTGACAGATAGGCTTCGTTTTCCCAGGCCAGCAACACATCGCCAAGGCCGCGCTGGACGAAGGTGGTCGTCGCGCCGCGCGCGCCGGTGTCGAGAACCGGCACATGCTTGAAGAGCTGCGCCACATATTCCTGTGCCTTCGCATCGTCCCCGTTATTGGCGGCACGTGCCCAGGCCCAGGCGGCCAGGAAGTTCCAGCGAGCGCCACCCGAAGTCTTCGGGTTGGGCGTAATTACCTGCACATCCTCCCTGACGAGATCGCCCCAATCCTCGATTCCTTTGGGGTTGCCCTTGCGGACGAGGAAGACGATGGTCGAGGTATAAGGCGCGCTGTTGTTATCGAAGCGGGACTTCCAATCGGCGGGAATTTTGCCGCTTTCCTTGGCGATCGCGTCGATATCCGCTTCGAGGGCCAGCGTCACGACGTCGGCCTCCAGCCCGTCGATGACCGAACGGGCCTGCTTGCCGGAACCGCCATGCGATGTCTGGATCGTCACGGTTTCGCCGGTGTCGGCCTGCCATTTTTCGGCAAAGGCCGCGTTGAACTCCTTGTAAAGTTCCCGAGTCGGGTCGTAGGACACGTTCAGGATCGTCGTGTCCGCAGCCGCGAGGCCAATCGAGCCAAGCTGCAGGCTTCCGACGATAAGCGCTAATTTGACTATTCCGGCAAGACTATTCGAGCTCATTTCGACCTCCATCTTTTGCCAGATAAAGCTATCGATTTGGTAGACTACTTCAACGCAAACTTATGACGCCTGGAGGCGGTTTCTTGAAAAGTCCTGTCAATATGCGAGCTGCTGAAAGAATGCCGTGCCCGTTATCGGTCTTGGCTCTCTGCCGCCGATAAAATAGCACGACATTTTAGAAATGCACTAAAATTGTGGACTAATGGTTTTCGGCTCCCCAACGGGCTCTTAAGGCTCGCCGAGCGCGGTCGTGACCGGGAGCCCGCTCAAAGGACGCGGCCGCGGGCGACGACCGTCCATGTTCCTTTTGGCATGCCGCTCTCGATGACGTGGACCGCGTCGACCATGTTGGTCACGACGCAGGCATGGTTCGGAACGATGCGGACCTGTTCGCCGACCTTTAGCCCGATCGGACCGTCCGAGACAAGGCGGCCATGCTCCTCGGAGAGCTGATCGATACGTATGTCGTCGCGGCCGAGCACGTGGCCGTAGCCGGTGAGACCCAGCAGGTCGGAGGTCAGGACCTTGCTGCCGGCATCGATGATCGCCCGGTTTTCGCTGGGAACCGAGACCACGGTCGCGAGAACGGTGAGGGCGCAGTCGTCCCATGACGCCACGCCACGGGCAACCAGCGACCGGTCGTTATAGATATACGTACCCGGCCTGTGCTCGCTCGCTATCGGCGCCTCGGCTGCCTGCATCATACCGGGCGTGCCCCCTGATGTAATGCACGGAACTTCGAGCCCCTCTGCCTCGATCAGCCGCTTCGCATCGCTCATGAAGGTCTGGACGCGTGCGGCGCCATCGGCCGGCGGATAGGTCATCAATCCGCCGAAGCGCAGCCCCGGTGCCTCGGCTATGCGCCGGGCAAGGCGCGCCGCCTCGGACGGAGTCCCGACGCCGCAGCGATCTGCCCCGGTGTTGCATTCGACAAGTACGGTCAAGGGCTTGCCGGCATCGGCGAAGAAAGCTGCGAGCCCGTCGACGACGGTCGCATTGTCCGCGACGACGCTGACCGTCGCCTTTTCGTTCAGTCGCGCGAGCCGCGCGAGCTTCTCGGTCCCGAGGAGGTTGTAGGTGATCAGCACATCCTCGATCCGGACGCTGCCGTCGACCATCGCCTCCGCCTCCGTCACCTTCTGGCAGGTGATGCCGATCGCCCCTGCATCGAGCTGCAGCTCGGCCATCTGCGGAAGCTTGTGGGTCTTTATGTGCGGGCGCACGCGGATGCCGTTCCGGTCGGCATAGGCTTGAAACGCAAGGACATTGCGCCGGGCGATATCGAGATCGACCAGCACGGCGGGGGTTTCGATCGGCAGTGTCATGCGGGCGTTTCCTCGATGCGAAGTGGATCGGCGGCGAATGTAGCCGATCCTGCTTGACAAGTAATGGCCCAAGGCATTTGATGGGTCAATCCGTTATTCAGGACGCATGTCCATTATACCGGAATATACGAGTGGGAGCGAAAGGGGAGGTCTTTCAATGATCAGCAAATTCACGGTCGCCGCGAGCTTCATCGCGGCCGTGCTGGCGGCCATGCCGGCGCAAGCACAACAGGCATCGAGCAAGCTCGATGAGATTCTGAGCCGCGGCCATCTGATACTCGGCACCGGCAGCACCAACGCGCCGTGGCACTTCAAGAGCGCCGAAGATAAGCTCCAGGGTTTCGACGTCGACATGGGCCGCATCATCGCAAAGGCGCTCTTCGGGGACCCGGAGAAGATCGAGTTCGTCAACCAGTCGTCCGATGCTCGTATTCCGAACATCACCACCGGCAAGGTCGATATCACCTGCCAATTCATGACGGTTACCGGGGAACGCGCTCAGCAGATCGCCTTCACTATCCCTTACTACCGGGAAGGCGTCGGCCTGATGCTGAAGGCGGACGGCGAGTATGCCGATTATGAAGCGCTGAAAGCTGCCGGCTCTTCGGTGACGATTTCCGTATTGCAGAACGTCTATGCCGAGGACATGGTCCATGCGGCCTTGCCGGAGGCGACGGTCGACCAGTATGAATCCGTCGACCTGATCTATCAGGCGCTCGAATCCGGCCGCGCCGATGCCGCCGCGACCGACCAGTCCTCGCTCGCCTGGTACATGACCCAGAACTCGGGGCGCTATAAGGACGCCGGCTATGGCTGGAACCCGCAGACCTATGCCTGCGGCGTCAGGCGCGGTGATCAGGACTGGCTGAACTTCGTCAACACGGCGCTGCACGAAGCCATGACCGGTGTCGAATTCGATTTCTATGCGAAGTCGTTCAAGACCTGGTTCGGCAAGGACCTCACCCCGCCGCAGATCGGTTTCCCCATCGAGTACAAGTGAGCCCTGCCAATGGCGGCTCCGCCTCTTGGTGGAGCTGCCTTGTTCCACGAAACGGCTGCTTCCATGACATATTCCTTGAACTTCGCGGCCGTGTGGCGCTCGTTCGACCTGCTTCTCGAAGGTCTGGCGCTCAGCCTCGGCCTTGCATTTGTCGCGATCCTCGCGGGTTGCGTGATCGGGTTGATCACGGCCTTTGGGCTCGTTTCCAGAAGGGCATTGCTGCGCAAGCCTGCCGGGCTCTACGTCACCGTGATCCGCAACACGCCGATCCTCGTCCTCGTCCTCTTCAGCTATTTCGCGCTTCCTGAACTCGGAGTCCGTCTCGGCAAGATCGAGAGCTTCGTCGCGACGCTTGCAATCTACTCGGGGGCCTATCTTGCCGAAGTGTTTCGCGGCGGCCTCATCGCCATACCGCCGGGCCAGCGCGAGGCGGGGCTCGCGATCGGGCTTACGGAGATGCAGATACGCACGTCGATCATCATTCCGCTGATGCTGCGCAGCGTCCTGCCGTCGCTTAGCAGTACGATGATCTCGCTCTTCAAGGACACCTCGCTCGCCGCCGCGATCGCGGTTCCGGAACTCACTTTCGAGGCACGCAAGATCAACGTCGAGACCTTCCGCGTCATCGAGACCTGGATCGTTGCGAGTTGCCTCTATGTCGCGACCTGCTCGTTGCTGGCCGCGCTTATGCGCGCCGCCGAGCGGCGTCTTGCAGTGCCGAGGTGACCGTCATGGATTTCTCGTTTCTCGACCAGCTCTGGCTTGCCCGGATACCGCTCCTCAAAGGGCTCGGCGTCTCCGTCTCGATATCGCTTCTCTCGATCGTCGTCGGCACCGTGCTGGGTGTCTTCGTCGGTCTGGCGCTCGTCTACGGGTTTCGTCCCTTCAAATGGGTCGTGCGCGGTTACACCGATTTCATCCGCGGCACGCCGGTGCTCGTCCTGGTGCTCGCAAGCTACTACGTCCTGAGCACGATCGGCATCGATCTCGGACCGTTCCAGGCCGGTGTTCTGGCCCTTGCCGTCTTCTGCAGCTCGCATGTCGGCGAACTGGTGCGCGGCGCGCTGCAATCGATCCCCAAGGGGCAGACCGAAGCCGCCAAGGCGATCGGTTTGACCTTTGCGCAAACCTTCGCCTATGTGCTCGCCCCGCAGGCGTTGCGGCAGGCACTTCCTGCCTGGGTCAACACAGCGGCCGAGATGGTCAAGGCATCGACGCTGCTTTCGATCATCGGCGTGAGCGAGTTGCTGTTGCGGACGCAGGAAGTGATCTCCCGCACCTTCATGAGCCTCGAATTCTATTTCTTCGCAGGCTTTCTCTATTTCGTCATCAATTACGGCATCGAGCGCTTTGGCCGTTACGTCGAGCGCAAGACCGCCGTTCCATCGTGAGGCTCGCAATCCGATGACCAACCTTCTCGAAATCCGCGATCTTCACAAACGCTACGGCACGGTCGAGGTGCTGAAGGGCGTCGATTGCTCGATGCGCCAGGGGGAGGTGATCAGCATCATCGGCTCCAGCGGCTCGGGCAAGACGACGATGCTTCGCTGCATCAACATGCTGGAGGAGTTTCAGGGCGGCACGATCGCCATCGACGGCCAGGAGATCGGCTACGAGACGGCAGGAGGCGCCCGCCGGCGCAAGTCCGAGCGGGAGATCGCCCGTCAGCGCGCACTGACCGGCATGGCCTTCCAGCAGTTCAACCTGTTTCCGCATATGACCGCCGCGGCCAATGTCATGCTCGGGCTTGTCAAAGTGAAAAAGATGGGCCGCGACGAGGCGAGGGTGCTTGCCGAGAAATGGCTCGACCGGGTCGGCCTGCTCTCGCGCAAGGATCATTATCCGGGGCAGCTTTCCGGCGGCCAGCAGCAACGCGTGGCGATCGCCCGTGCCATCGCCATGAATCCGAAGCTCATGCTCTTCGACGAGGTCACTTCGGCGCTCGATCCGGAGCTCGTCAACGAGGTGCTGCAGGTCATCAAGGGTCTCGCCGAGGATGGGATGAGCATGCTGATCGTCACTCACGAGATGCGCTTTGCCTACGAGGTCTCGTCCCGGGTGATCTTCATGAACCAGGGGCGCATCGGCGAGGAGGGGGATCCGCGCGAGATGTTCCTGAAACCAAGGACCGAACGCCTGGCGGAGTTTTTGAAGACCTCGACGTTCAACTGAGCAAGCAATGAATTTGATGAAGAAGTGGAGTGAAGCGTGACGATCAAGCGTTATGGAACGGGCGAAACCGGTGCGGGCAAGCAGCCCCTGCCATTTGCACGCGCCGTGGAGGCGAACGGGTGGCTCTATGTTTCCGGTCAGGTCGCCATGGAGGCGGGCGAGATCGTCGGCGGCGGGATCGTCGCGGAAAGCCGCAAGGCGATCGAAAACATGATCGCAATCCTGCACGAAGCCGGCTATGGGCTCGAAGATGTGGTGCGTGTCGGCGTCTGGCTCGACGACCCCCGTGACTTCTGGACCTTCAACGGCGTCTATGCGGAGTATTTCGGCGCCAACCCGCCGGCCCGCGCCTGCGTTCAGTCGCGCATGATGGTCGACTGCAAGGTCGAAGTTGACTGCGTCGCCTACAAGGCTAATCGAGGTCAATTCTGAAGGACCGGAATAGAAGCGGCAAGGAGGGCGCGGTGGTGGAGGCGGAAGACACGATAAATCGCAGGGCGAGGGGTCTCGACCGGGCTTTCGAAATCCTCGATTTCCTGCGTCTGCGGCGTCAGCCCTTGCGCCCCAACGAGATCGCGCAAGGGATCGGCGCGCCGCGTTCGTCGGTCTATGAGCTCGTCAACCTGCTCGTCCGCCAGGGGATCATCGAATATCGCGGCGATGACGGCCGCGTCTTTCTCGGGCGCAAGCTCTATTTCCTCGGCGCGGCCTATGCCGAACAGTTCGACCTGATGCGCGAAAGCGAGCATCTTCTGGCGCGGATCGCCGAGGAGACGCGCGAGACGGCGCAGATGTGCCAGCTCGAAGGCAACAAATATGCCGTCGTTCTGATGAACGAGGGGAGCCGCCCGTTCCGAATCTCCACCAATATCGGCGAACCGGTCGCCATTCCGTGGACCGCATCCGGCCGTCTCCTGGTGGATCACATGAGCGACGAGGAGATCCTGGCCTTCATACCGCAGGAGGATTTCGTCCTGCCGGATGGCACGCGCCTCGAGCCCTCCGAATTCATCGCTCAAGTCCGCAAAGCCAAGAAGGAAGGCTATTTCACCTTCAACAGCATCGTCGACAGCTTCACCCATTGCTTCGCCGTCCCGGTCTACGACGCGGAAGCGGTCTGCATCGCGACGCTCTGCCTCGTAGCACCGAAAGAGGACGGTCTGCGCAATCGCGAGGCCTATCTTCGCGTGCTGATCGACGGAGCTGGCGAGCTCTCCGAGAAGCTTGGCTATCGCAGTGACCGGGAGGCTTCTGCACGAGCGGCTGCCGGACGGTGACAGCCGTCTCCGCATTGGTGGTAGGTCGCTCTCCTCTCTATTCCATTCTGAGCGAGCGGCCGCTTTCCGGATCGAACAGATGCAGGGCCGTCTCGTCGAAGGTGAAGGCATGAGCCGATCCCATTCCGACTGCCGTGCGCGGCGGCAGGCAGGCGGTGATGCGCTGTCTGCCGACTGTGGCCGTGGTCACGAGTTCCGGCCCTGTGAGTTCCACAACCTCGACATGCGCGGTCAATCGCCGAGCCTCTGACCCGGCTGCGAGCCGCAATGCCTCCGGTCGAATGCCGACCTTCACGCGCCGTCCGGCCGAGGCGGCCCCGTTAAAGGCTGCCGGCAGGGGAAGCACCTCCTCGCAACCGTCGAGCTTCAGGCCTCTTGCGGTCACCTCGGCGTCTAGAATGTTCATCGGCGGCGAGCCGACGAAGCCGGCGACATAGAGTGTCGCGGGGCGGTCGTAGACCTCTTCCGGCGTGGCGAGCTGCTCGATGCGACCGTCGCGCATCACGGCGATGCGGGTTGCGAGCGTCATCGCCTCGATCTGGTCGTGGGTCACATAGACGACCGTCGTCTTCAGCATCTGGTGCAGGCGTTTGAGTTCGGTGCGCATCTCCATCCGGAGCTTGGCGTCGAGGTTCGACAGCGGCTCGTCGAAGAGGAAGACCTCGGGGTTGCGCACCAGGGCCCGGCCGATCGCGACGCGCTGGCGCTGGCCGCCGGAAAGCTGGCCGGGCTTCCGGTCGAGCAGGTTCTCGATCTGCAGCAGCCTTGCGGTGTCGCGCACCGCCTTGTCGCGCTCGGCCGGCGGCACGCGGCGCATTTCGAGGCCGAAGCCGATGTTTCGGGCGACGCTCAGGTTCGGATAGAGAGCATAGGACTGAAACACCATCGCAATGTCGCGATCCTTAGGATGGACTCCGAGGACCGAACGCTCGCCGATCAGGATGTCGCCGCCGCTCGGTTCGGCAAGCCCGGCAATGATGTTGAGCAGCGTGGACTTGCCGCAGCCGGAGGAACCGAGCAGCACGAGGAACTCGCCGCTTTCGAGCGCGATGTCGATGCCCTTCAGCGTTTCCACTTCGCCGTAGCGCTTGTGGATGTTGCGGATTTCGAGAGCGCTCATCGCCTGGATTCCTCGAGAAAGGCAGAAAGGGGCTTGCCGTAGCGGCGCGGAAGGGTGGAGATCGCTTCCGAGGCGATCGCAACCCCGGTCTTGAGGCAGGCTTCGAGCGGCATGTCGGCGGCGAGTGCCGCCAGGAAGCCCGCATTGAAGACGTCGCCGGCGCCGATCGTATCGACGACCTGAACCTGCGGCGCCGGCACGGAAAAAATTCCGCCGTCCCGATCGATGGCGAGCGCTCCATTGGGGCCGCGCTTGACGACGACGATGGCGTCCGCAGGCATTTCGCCCTTCAGGCTCAGCGCGGCTTCGGCCGGGTCGGACAGACCCGTAAGCGTGGTCGTCTCCACCTCGTTGAAGAGGGCGCAATGACAGCGTTTCAGCCAGCCGAGCGCCTTGAGCCGGTTGGTCTCCGTCCAGCCCTCGAGCGGCCACCCGGTGTCGAGACCCACTGCGATGTCGTGGGCGTCCGCCCAGTCGAAAAGCGCGTCGTAGGCAAGGGTGAGCGCGTCCGTCAGGAAGGAACCGGAAAGCAGCGCATAGCCGCCTCGAAGTCGGTTGCCGTCTAGCATCGAGTGCACTTGCGGGAAGCTGAACAGCGGCAGATGGCCGCGCGTCGTGAAGAAGGTGCGTTCGCCATCGGGGTGGGTGATGCCCACCGAAAGCGTCGTGCCGACCGCTTCCACCGGCCAGTCGTGCGAGCGCTTCCCGAACGCCTCCTTCAGCCAGGTGCCGAACTGATCGTTGCCGACATTGGCCGCAATCACATAATCCACGCCGAGCGAATCCCAGGCAAGAGCGTTGTTGCCGGCGCAGCCGCCGACGCGCAGTTCGTCATGATCGACGATGACCTCGGTGCCGGGCTTCGGCCAGGGTTCGGCCGGGCCGAGTATCAGATCGACGTTGACGTTGCCGATGGCTGCAAGCGGACGCATCGTCATTCGCTCCGGGTGACCTTGGTGGATCGCACCGGCGTCCCGGCGTTTTCGACGCGGGCGTCGGCAAAGGCGATCATCAGGGATTGTGCGACCGGAAGCATGGCGAGGATCGCGGCCATGCCGGCCGCCGGCTTGAAGGGGATTGTCGTGGCACCCGCGGCCGGAGGCTCGCCCGATGCGTCGAAGACGATAACCGGCGAGCCGGCTTCGGCTGCCGAGGTTGCCATGGCTCCGACGAGCTTGGCGGTCGGATCGGCGGCGCGGAAGAGGACGACGCCGACAGGAGGCCCCAGCATTTCCATCGGCCCGTGGCGCAACTGCCCGCCTTCGAGCGAAAAACAGGGCAGACGTGAGAGTTCCGTAAGCCCAAGGGCGATCGCTTCGGCGAGCCCCTGCAGTTTGCGGCCGGAGGTGACGATCGCGCCGACATCGGCGAGCGTTGCGAGCGCGCCGTCGATTGCCGGCGCCTCGGGATCCTTGAGGGCGTGAAGTGCGTCGGCCGGATCGGCGCCGAGGGCGGCGAGAACCGCCAGGTGCAGCGCAAAGGTCACCGTCAGGCTGCGCGTTGCCGCAAAGGCCCGCTCCGTCCCGCCTGATCCGACGAGCGAAGGCACGGCCTTGGCTAGGAATGCGTCTTCTTCGAGCGTCAGCCCGAATGTCTCGCTTGCGCCGCCGCCCGTTTCGCGGAACCAGCGCAGCACTTCCGCGCTTTCGCCCGATTGCGAAGTGACGAGAACGGTCTTGCCTTCGATCGATAGCGGTTCGCCGAGTTGTTCGGAAAGCGGGACGGCGACCGCCTCGATGCCAAGGGCGCGATAGAGCGGTTCGACGGCGCGGCCGACGGCATGCGAGCCGCCCATGCCGAGAAGCAGAAGCCGGCCCGTCGCTTTCAGCGATGCGGCGATCCGCTGCGCTGTGGCCGTCGCTCCCTCGTAGGAAGCGATCGCGTCGGCATGCTGGCGCGCCATCTCCCGGTCGATTGCAATGAGCCCTGCCGGGCGGTCCTTCGATATGCTCATGGTCATCCCTTGACGCCGCCGCTGGTGAGCCCGGAAATCAGGGCTCTTTGCATGATAAGGCCGATCAACACCGGGGGCAGGGCGGCAAGGACCCCGGCGGTTGCAATCAGCCCGTAATCCGAAACACGGCCGCCGGCGAGGTCGGCGATGGCGACCGTGAGGGTCTTGGCGCGCTGGTCGGAGGTGAAGAGCAGCGCGTAGAAGAATTCGTCCCAGGCGAGCAGGAAGGCAAAGAGCGCCGAGGTCGCCATGACAGGGGCGGCAAGCGGCAGCGTCAGGAGCCTCAGGATCTGGTCCAGCCGCGCGCCGTCGATCATCGCCGCGCTCTCGATCTCCCGCGGTATGGAATCGAAGCCCGATTTCAGGAGCCAGGTCGTGAAAGGGGCGAGAATGGTGAGGTAGACGAGCGCTAGGCCGAAGACGGAATTGAGCAGGCCGAAATAGGCAAGACCCATATAGAGTGGCACGGCAAGGGCGACAGGCGGCAGCATATAGGTGGCGATTACGGCATAGAGCGACCAGGCGACGGCCGGCGTGCGCGACACGGCCCAGGCGGCCGGAATGGCAACGACCACAGCGGCGAGCGTCGCCATTCCGGCGACCTTGAGGCTGTTCAGGAGCGAGGCGATGAAGGCCGCACCGGCACTGTTCTCGACAGCCGACAAAAGCGTGCGGTACCGCGAGAGGTCGATGTCGCTCGGCCACCAGGCCAGCGGTTTGGCACTGAGGTCCGCGGCAGGCGAAATGCTCATGATCAACAGCCAGGCGACCGGCGCGAGGATGACGACGGCCAGAAGCAGGGCACTCGCATGGATGAAGACGGAAAAGAGGGGGCTTTGGCGTTCCATCACGAAGCTCCGGCGGCCTTTCGAAGGAGCGCCGTATAGGCGGCGGCAAGAATTGTCACGAGCAGGGTGACGATGAGTGCAAGCGACGCGCCGGAGCCAGCGCGTTGGAAGGAAAACGCTTCCTGATAGACGAGGATCGAGAGCGTGCGCGTGCTGTTTGCCGGTCCGCCGCGCGTCATCACCCAGATGATGTCGAAGACCTTGAAGGCCTCGATGGTTCGCAGCACCAGCGCCACCAGCAGCGGGCCGGCGAGATAGGGCATGATGACGAAGCGGAAACGGTTGAACGGACCGGCCCCATCGACGAGAGATGCAGCGGTGATGTCGCGCGGCACGGCCTGGAGCGCGGCGAGTGCGATCAGCGCCACCAGCGGAAAGTTCTTCCAGCAATCCGCGACGATCAGCGCGGCGAGCGCCGTTCCCGGCTCGCCGAGCCAGGAGCGATAGCTGTCGAGGAGGCCGAGCTGCGTCAGCGCGGCATTGAGCGCGCCATACTCCGGATTGTAAATGAGCCGCCAGAGGGTCGCGTTGACCACCGTCGGCAGTGCCCACGGCAGGATCATCAATGCACGAAGCGCCGTTCGCCCGCGGAATTGCTGGTTGAGAAGGAGCGCGGCAAGGACGCCGAGCACCATTTCTGCGGCAACCGAAATGACTGCGAACCAGGTCGTGGTGACGAGTGCCCGCTGAAAGTTCGATCCGGTCAGCATTTTGATGTAGTTCGCCGGTCCTATGAAACCGCCCTCGGTGCCGACGAGCTTCGCATCTGTGAAGGAGAGCCGAACGGTGTCGACGAGCGGCCAGCCGATGACGGCGGTCATCACCACGAGGAGCGGCAACATCAGAAGCCAAGCGCGGGTCGAAATCCAGGTGCCGGTCATGAATTGAAACCTCTTCTTCGGTAGCTACCGGCAATACGCAATCAGGACCCTCATTCCTGTGCCTGTCACAGGAAACCAGCCAGCCCAGGTTCCTGGGCTGAAAGCTCCTTCAGCGCCGCAGACGCGGCGCCGAAGGATCGCTGTGACAAGCACAGGAATGACGAGGAAACGCCGTCGCCGCACCGACCGCGCGCTGGGGCGCCGGCCCGGACGGCGAACGCGTCCGCGACCGATCGAGCCGTCATCAGAGACCGCTGTTCTCGGCGGCACTCTTCAGGGCATCTTCCGCAGAAGACTGGCCGAGCAGTGCTTCCTGGATCGCCTGCTGCAGGGCGGTCGAAAGCTCCTGATATTTTGGCGTCGTCGGGCGCGGATACATGGCGGCAAGTCCGCGCTTGGCGGCAGCGATCAGTTCCTCCTGGCCCTTCGTCACTTCGGGGTCCTCATAGGAAGAGGCCCAGATCGGAAGGCTCAGCTTGGCATAGTCGTTCTGCGTCTCCTGCGAGGTCATATGGACGATGTATTTCCAGGCTTCTTCGGGGTGCTTGCTGGTCGCGGTGATGCCGAGCCCCATGGAGCCGTTGACCGCCGAAACCTCGCTCTTGCCGGCAGCGCCCGGGGCCGGAACGACGCCCACCTTGCCGGCCACCTTGCTCTCTTTGGGATCGTTGGCGAGATTGTACATGTAGGTCCAGTTGAGCGCGAAGGCGGCTTCGCCGTTCTGGAAGACCTTCCGTACATCCTCCTCGAGGAATTCCTTCGAGTTCGGGTTGGTGAGCCCCGACGTGTAGCTCGTTACCATGTAGTTCAGCGCATCGAGCCCGCCGCCGGTGGTGAAGGCCGGCTTGCCGCCGTCGAGGAATTTGCCGCCATAGGCGCTGACCAGCGTCGTGTAGTCGCAGATCGCCGCTTCCGCCTGAGACCAGCTCCAGGCGATCGGGCTTTCGAGCAACCCCTTGTCCTTGATCGCCTTGGCTTGCTCGGCAAGTTCCTCCCAGGTCTTCGGCGGTTCCTTGATACCGGCTTTGTCAAGGATTTCCTTGTTGTAGAAGAGATACTTCGTGTCGAGGATCCACGGCATTCCGTAGCGTTTGCCGTCATATTCCACGGTCGTCCATGCTCCCGGCAGGACGCCTTTGTTCATCTCGTCCGTGACGCGGTCCGTAACGTCGAGGAGGACGTTGTTGGTCGCGTATTCGGCAGGCCAGATCACGTCGAAGAGGACGACGTCATAGCCGCCGCCGGAACCCTGGGCGAGCACCGTCTTGTCGTGCAGTCCCTCATAGGGAACGAATTCGAGATTGACCTTGATGTCCGGGTTGGCCTTGGCGAAAGCCTCCGTCATGGCGCGGACATCGGCCTCGCTATAAGCGGCCTGTGCCATGAACAGCGCGTTCAGCGTCGTCTCGGCCTGGGCATGGCCGGTGAAGCCAGCCCCGATGAGGGTCGCGCCGATCAAAGCGTTGCGGGTGGATTTCAACATTGTCGCCTCCAGTAGCTGACCGTTGCAGTCTTCGCTGCGCGCCTGCCGCGCGCCGAACAGGAATTCCGCCGCTTCTCCGCGGCCGCCATCGACAAATCAAACCGGAGCGTTCGCGGGCATTTCGGGCCGCTTTCGTTCCCCCGAGGTTCTTCGACCTCTTAATAAGTCAATTGTCTTGACTTATTTCTTGTTCAATAGTCCAGATGTGTCAAGAGGATTTGTTCATGAACGAGATCCGCCCGATCCGGGCGAAGAGCGGCACCAATCAGGAAGGCGCGAGCGCACACAACCGCCGCGTCATGATTGACGCTCTGCGGCTGAACGGGCACTTGTCGCGGGCCGACCTGGCGCGTGCGACCGCACTCACCAAGCAGGCCGTTTCCAACATCATCGAGGAGCTCGAGAACGACGGGCTCGTGGCGTCGCTTGCCGCGGTGCGCAAGGGGCGGGGGCAGCCATCGACGCCCTATCGGCTGGTGCCGGAGGGCGCTTTTGCCATCGGTCTTCAGATCGACCGCCACGTGACGCGCACGGTCGCCGTGGACCTGGTCGGCACAGTCCTCGCCCGCAACGAGGTAATCCTGCCAGCCGGCGGTCCTGAGACGGGTGTCGGGGCCATACTGACGTTGATCGACGAAACACGGCAGGAACTTTCGGCCATCGCACCGCAATCCAGGGACCGTCTCGTTGGTCTGGGTGTTGCTATGCCCGGCCCGTTCGGCGTCGACGCCGAGGCCGACGATCCCTGGATGATGGCTGCCTGGCAAAGCTTTCCCTTGCTTGAAAGGCTCTCGGCGGGGACCGGTCTCGACGTGCGCCTCCAGAACGACGCGGCGGCGGCCGCGACCGCGGAAAAGATGGTCGGCGCTGCCCATGGAGTGGACCACGCCCTCTGCGTCTATCTCGGTTACGGGCTTGGAGCGGGGCTGATCCTCAATGGCGAACTCTATCGCGGCTCGCATGGCAATGCCGGCGAGATCGGCATGATTCTGAGCAGGCCGCGTGGCGGCGCCGACGACGGGAGGGCACCGCTGGAGCATCGCATATCGATCGCCTCGCTGTGCAAGATTCTCGAGATCGATCCCGCCGATGGCGATCTCTACGGTCGCATCGACGCCATTGCTTGTTCGAAGGATCGTCGCGTAGCTGCCTGGATCGCAGACGCGGCGTTCGAATTGCGGGCGACGATCCAGTTGCTCGAAACGGTTTTCGATCCGCAGACGATCATTCTGTGCGGCGGCATGCCGTCCGGGCTCGCCCGCCTTCTCATGGACGCTCTCCACCCGCTGCTGCCATCGATCGCCGAGCGGAGGCAACGCAGCGCGCCGCGGCTGCAACTGGGTTTCACGGACCCGTGGGCGGTTGCGATCGGTGCCGCGGCCGAGCCGATCAGTCGGACCTTCGATCCGCGGTTCTCGGCGATCCTGAAGACGCGGGCCGTGGGGTTGCCCTGAGCGCTGCCGGGGCGCCGAATCGCTCGCGGAAATAAGGATTGTTATTCTTACTTGAAATATTGCCGATATAGCGCTTAAATGCGCACCAGTCGGCGGGATCACATTTAACTGCTGCACGATTATTTGATTGCGTCTGCAACATTTCGCAGGCGGCTACTTTTTTATTTGCATGCCATTTTTATTATTTAAAATCAGAGGGATTGCGATATGTCTCTTCCCCATCTTCGGCGGCTCGAAGCCGAAGCGATCCATGTCATTCGAGAAGTTGTTGCAACATTCTCAAACCCGGTCGCGCTTTACTCGATCGGCAAGGACTCCTCGGTATTGCTGCACCTGGCGATGAAGGCGTTCTACCCCGCCAAGCCGCCATTTCCATTCCTGCATGTAGATACCAAATGGAAGTTCCGGGAAATGATCGAGTTTCGCGACCGGATGGCGCGAGAGCTCGGCTTCGATCTCCTCGTTCACGTCAATCAGGACGGGATAGATCAGGGCATAGGCCCTTTTACCCACGGCTCCAACGTGCACACCCATGTCATGAAGACGATGGGGCTCCGGCAGGCGCTCGAGAAATACGGTTTCGACGCGGCGCTCGCGGGCGCGCGGCGCGACGAAGAGAAGTCGCGGGCCAAGGAACGCATCTTCTCGATCCGCAGCGCACAGCACGGCTGGGATCCCCAGCGCCAGCGGCCCGAGATGTGGAAGACCTACAATACGCGGGTCGGGCAAGGCGAGACGATGCGGGTTTTCCCGCTCTCCAACTGGACCGAATTCGATATCTGGCAGTACATCCTGCGCGAAGAAATTCCGATCGTGCCGCTTTATTTCGCGGCCAGGCGCCCGGTTGTCAAACGAGACGGCATGCTGATCATGGTCGACGACGACCGCATGCCCATCCAGCCCGAAGAGGAGGTTACCCGACAGCTGGTGCGTTTCCGCACGCTTGGCTGCTATCCGCTGACCGGGGCGGTCGAGTCCGACGCCGTCACTGTTCCCGAGATATTGCGGGAAATGCTGACGGTGCGCACGTCCGAACGGCAGAGCCGACTGATCGACACGGATGAAGTCGGGGCGATGGAGAAAAAGAAGCGGGAGGGCTACTTCTGATGTCGTATGTTCAATCCATACCGCCGCATGACATTGAAGCGCATCTGGCCGAGCACGACAACAAGTCGATCCTCAGATTCATCACTTGCGGTTCGGTCGACGACGGCAAATCGACCCTGATCGGGCGGCTGCTTTACGATGCGAAGCTGGTCTTCGAGGACCAGCTCGCGAACCTCGGGCGCGTCGGCTCTCCCGGCGCCGCCAACGGCAAGGAAATCGATCTCGCCTTGCTTCTCGACGGGCTTGAGGCCGAGCGCGAGCAGGGCATCACCATCGACGTGGCCTATCGCTATTTTGCCACGTCCAAACGCAAGTTCATCGTCGCCGATACGCCCGGCCACGAGGAATATACGCGCAACATGGTGACCGGAGCTTCGACGGCGGATCTCGCCATCATCCTCATCGACAGCCGGCAGGGCATTCTCCAGCAGACCCGGCGCCATTCCTATATCGCTTCGCTGCTCGGCATCCGCCATGTCGTGCTGGCCGTCAACAAGATCGATCTCGTCGATTTTCAACAGCAGGTGTACGAGGAAATCGTCGCGGACTACATGGCTTTCGCCAAAGAGCTCGGTTTTGCCAGCATACGGCCGATCCCGATCTCGGCGCGCGACGGCGACAACGTCATCTCGGCTTCGGCCAATACGCCCTGGTACAGAGGGGCGGCGCTGCTCGAATATCTGGAAACGGTAGAACTCGAGCCAACGGACCAGGCAAAGCCTTTCCGCTTCCCGGTTCAAATGGTCATGCGGCCGAACGCGGATTTTCGCGGCTATGCCGGGCAGATCTCCTGCGGGAGGATTTCCGTGGGCGATCCGGTCGTCGTCGCGAAGACGGGGCAGCGCACATCGGTCAAGGCGATCGTGACCTATGACGGGGAGCTTGCGACGGCAGGGGAAGGCGAAGCGGTGACGCTGGTTCTCTCTGACGAGGTGGATGCGTCCCGCGGCAATATGCTCGTCGCCCCCGGTGCCCGGCCCTTCGTGGCGGACCAGTTCCAGGCGCATGTGATCTGGTTCGATGCGAACCCGATGATGCCGGGACGAAGCTACATCCTGCGCACGGAGACCGACAGCGTCAGCGCGACGGTCACCACGCTCAAGCACCAGGTCAACATCAACAGCTTCATCCGTGAGGCGGCGAAGTCGCTGCAGATGAATGAAGTCGGTGTCTGCAACATCTCGACACAGGCTCCGATCGCCTTCGACGCTTACAAGGACAACCGGGCGACGGGCAATTTCATCATCGTCGACCGGGTGACGAATGCCACGGTCGGTGCGGGGTTGATCGATTTTCCCCTCCGGCGTGCAGACAACGTCCACTGGCATGCGCTCGAGGTGAACAAGAGCGCGCGCAGCGCCATGAAAAATCAGCTCCCTGCCGTTCTCTGGTTCACCGGGCTTTCCGGCTCCGGAAAATCGACCATCGCGAACGAGCTCGACAGGATCCTCCACGCCCAGGGCAAGCACACCTACCTGCTCGACGGCGACAATGTACGTCACGGCCTCAACCGAGACCTCGGCTTTACCGAGGAGGACCGGGTAGAGAACATCCGCCGCGTGGCGGAGGTGGCCAAGCTCATGGCCGATGCCGGTCTGATCGTTCTCGTCTCCTTCATCTCGCCGTTCCGCGACGAACGGCGCATGGCGCGGGAATTGATGGAGGAGGGCGAGTTCATCGAGATCTTCGTCGACACGCCGCTCGACGAGTGTGCGCGCCGCGATCCGAAGGGGCTCTACGAGAAGGCCCTCGCCGGCCAGATCGCGAACTTCACTGGCGTATCCTCGCCCTATGAGGCCCCGGAAAATCCGGAACTCCATATACGCACCGTCGGCCACGAACCGACCGACCTGGCGCTCGCGATCGAGGAATTCCTTGACCGCAGGATGGAGGAGAAATGACGCCCCTTTGCGAAATGCTGGAGCGCATGGCGCTCGATGCGGGTGCGGCAATTCTCGACGTCTACGACGCCGGTCCCCAAGTCTGCTACAAGGACGATCAATCGCCCGTCACCGAGGCCGACGAGCGGGCCGAAGCGATCATTCTCGAGAGACTTGCGGCGGCGTTTCCGCACATCCCCGTGGTTGCCGAGGAGTCTGTTTCCTCGGGCCGCGTCCCGGATATTAGCGGCGGCACGTTCTTTCTCGTCGATCCGCTCGACGGCACGAAGGAATTCATCAATCGCCGCAACGACTTCACCGTCAATATTGCCCTCATCGAGGGCAATGTGCCGGTTGCCGGCATCGTCTATGCACCCGCGCAGCGCTGTGCCTATGTCGCCGATGGCGGCAGGGCGGAAAAGCTTCTGCTCGATCCCGCATGGGCACTCGAGCACCGGCAGCCGATCCGCGTGCGGATGCGGGGTGCGGAACTGACGGCGGTCGCCAGCCGCTCGCACAACAGTTCCGAGACCGAGGCCTTCCTCACCGGCCATGGCGTGATGAATTACGCTTCCGTGGGATCGTCGCTGAAATTCTGCCTGCTGGCGGAAGGCAAGGCGGACGTCTATCCGCGGTTCGGCCGCACGATGGAGTGGGATACGGCCGCCGGCGACGCGGTGCTGAAAGCTGCCGGCGGATCGGTCGTTCGCTTGGACGGCTCGCGCCTCCTGTACGGCAAGACGGTGCAGGAGGAGGACAGCGCCTTCGCAAACCCGCACTTCATCGCCTGGGCGGATATGTCCTTGCTACACCTGTCCGGTGCCGAGGGTCTTTCGCCGGCTTACGCGCTGTTGTGAACAGCGAGATGTCCGCCGTAGCGTTGTCAAAGGGACGAGTGACGCATGAATGGACAGGACAAGATCTGTGCTGGCAGCCCTGCGTTCTGCCGGTATCGGGATCTCAGCCGAGAGCAACTGAACGTGGAGTTCCAGGTCCATACGAGTTGGACCGACGGGCAGGCGACGGCGCTTGAAATCCTTCAAGCGGCCAATGAACGCGGTCTCGCCGCGCTGGCGTTCACCGAGCATGTGCGCGAGGACACGTCGTGGTTTCCGGAATTCAGGGACGAGATTCTCTCCGTTGCACGGGGTTTCGGCCATATGAGCGTCTATGTCGGCTGCGAGACGAAGGCCATGGCTGAAGACGGCAGGCTGGATGTATCGCAGGACGTGCTGGATCAATGCGATATCGTTCTCGGCGTCGTTCACCGGCTCCCGGACGGCCGCGGCGGCTATCTGGATTTCAAGCAGCTTTCCTATGAAGAGACGGCCGAGATCGAGTTCCGCCTGTCGATGGGAATGGTCAGGAACGCGCCCATCGACATCCTGGCCCATCCGGGCGGCATGAGCCTGAGGCGGCACGGGCGTTTTCCGGAAACCTATTTCAGGGACTTGATGAGAGCGACCCTCGAACGGCGGATCGCGATCGAGATCAACTCCTCCTACCTCGTCGACATGCCGGCGTTTCTGGCTCTGTGCGAGGACGTCAATCCATTCGTTTCGATCGGTTCCGATGCACACCGGTTGGACGAACTGGGCCATTGCAGAGATCAGTTAATCGAATTGGGAGCAGGGCGGTCATGAAGGTCTTTATCACAGGGGCAGGCGCCCTGCTCGGGCAAGGCATCATTCGCGCCCTGCGGCGCTCGACGTTGAACGCGAGGGTAATCGTGGGAGACCCAAGTCCGCTCTCGGCCGGGCTTTACTGGGGGGATGCCGCCTATCTCGTGCCGATGGCCAGGGACCCTTCCTATCTGGACCGGCTTGGCGAACTCCTGGGTGCCGAACGGCCCGACATCCTCATTCCGGGAACCGATGTGGAACTTCCGATCCTCGCGGCGAACAGGGAGGCGATCGAGAGAACCTACGGAACCAAAGTGATCATCAGTTCGCCGCGGGTGGTGTCGATTGCCAACGACAAATGGCTGACCTCCGAGTTCTTTCGCGAACGGGGCCTGGGATATGTTCCCTCCTGTCTGCCGGGCGACGAAGACACGCTGATCGAGGAATGCGGATTTCCGCTCGTCGTCAAGCCGAGAGTTGGCGCCCGTTCGATCGGCTTTAGTGTCGTGCGCAATCGGGAGCAACTGGCGCGCGCAATCGAGGAGCAGCCAGGCATCGTGATCCAGAAACATGTCGGCTCCGAAACGAGCGAGTACACCGCCGGGACGCTGACTTTCGACGGGAAATGCCGTGCGACGATCGTCATGCGCAGGGACCTTCGGGACGGCAACACCTACAGGGCATTTGCCGAGCCTTTCCCGGCGCTGAACAAGGCCATGGCAGAAGCTGCCGATGCCCTCGGCGCCTATGGCCCGGCGAATTTCCAGTTTCGTTTGGACGACGGTGTTCCCCGCATCTTCGAGATCAATGCGCGGTTCTCCGGAACGACGGCGGTCAGGATTCATGCGGGCTTCAACGAGGTGGAAATGTGCATCCGCCATCTCCTCTTCGACGAGCCGATCGAGCAGCCGCAGATCACGCCGGTGACGATATTGCGGCACTGGTCTGAAACCGTAGTGAGACCCGGCGATCTGCTCACTGCTTCTTCTGCGAAGCTCGACGAAACGGTGTAGGGGAAATGCGGCTGGCAGTTACCGGCGCGACCGGGTTCATCGGTGCCAGGTTGATCGATCGAGCCCTATCCAGGGGCTACGAGGTCACCGCACTTGCGCGCGATCCGGAGCGGGTGGCAGCCGGAATGGGCTCGGGCCTCCGGATCGAGAGATGGTCGGTTGGCGATCCCCTCCCGCCGCTCGGTCGAACCGATGCGGTCCTTCATCTTGCCGCCTACATTCCCGCCGATCTCAGCGATGCGCGTCAGGCCGCCAGATGTTTCGAGATCAACACGACCGGAACCATCCAGGTCGGCATGCAAGCGGCATCGCAAGGCGTGAAGCGATTTGTTCTGTTCGGATCGGCGCAGGTCTATGCTCCTGGCGCGGGCCTCGCTTCGGAAGCGAGCCCGGCCTTTCCCGTGCACCGCGCGAGCTATTATCTGGCGAGCAAGCTCGCCGCCGAAATCTGCCTGCTCGCCCTCGGCAAATCCAATGCCATGCCGGTGACGGTGCTCCGCCTCGCATCGGTTTACGGTCCCGGCATGCATGACACCGGCATGGTGCCTGTCTTCGTGCGGACGCTCGGAAACGGGCGCTCCCTGGTCATTCAGGACGGGGGCCAGTACAGCGTCGACCTCGTTTATGTCGACGACGTCGTGACGTTGGCGCTCGAGGCTGCGGAGAGAGCCGAAGGCGGCGTCTTCAATGCGGGGAGCGGGCGTGCTTCTACTTCACTGGAGGCCGCCCAGATCGTCGCCGATGCCGTCGGAGCAGAACGGCAGCTCATTGCCGTCGAGGGCGGCAGCACCGATGCGGCGCCGCGCGGCTTCAGGGCCCTCAATGTTTCCAAGGCCGCAAACGAACTGAACTATGCGCCGCTCTCCTTCCGTGAGGGGATCGAAGCATGGAAATCGATGACCGGCCTGACGGATTTCAGGACGGGAGCGTGAACGCTTAGAGGCTTCGAACAGGCAATTGGTTGAAGCGCTGCGCCGCGTGTCCATACGCGCGGCGCAGCTCCGACCCTTCCTTCACCGATCAGGCGAAAAGGAAATCGCTGCTCGAAAAGTTCGCGGCGCTAAGGGTGCCGTTGGGATCGTCCAGCAGAATGGAGAAGGCTTTGCCGGAGGAGTCGTAGCCTTTTACCAGCACGTCGCCTCCGGTGCCATCATAGGCGTAGACGGTGCCTGCAGCGCCTGAGCTGGAGTATTGCTTGATCCCGAGCTTCTCTATCACGAGGAAATCGACACCATCCTGGAAATCCATGACGGTATCCTGGCCGCTGAGCGCTGGGGCGCCTTTGAAGACGAAACGATCGGCGTCGGCTCCGCCCCATAGAATATCGGTTCCCGCCTCGCCAACGAGGACGTCCTGGCCGGCGTCGCCGCGCAGGGTATCGTTGCCGTCGCCGCCGAAAATGCGGTCGTAGTTGTTGCCGCCGCTCAAGGAATCGTTGCCGGTTTCGCCGTACAGCATGTCGTCGCCGTCATCCCCGAAGACCCGATCGTCGCCGGCGCCGACGAAGATCTTGTCATTGCCGCTGCCCCCGTGGGCCTCGTCGATGCCGCCCTCGGAGTCCAGCACGTCATGACCGTCGCCGCCGTCGAGATAGTTGTTCCCGTCTCCGCCATCGACGATGTCATTGCCGATGCCGCCATAGACCCAATCGTTGCCGGATTGGCCCTTGAGAGCGTCGTTGCCCTCTTCGCCATATATCCTGTCGTGGCCGGCGCCGCCGGCAACGGCCTGCTGCGTGACCTGTCCGGTCGCGGGATTTACCCGATTGTTGAAGCCGTCGTCTCCCGAACCAGCATAGATGATGTCATCGCCATCGCCTGCGTCGATATAATCTTCTCCTGCGCCGCCGAAAATCTTGTCGTGGCCCCGGCCGCCCAGGATTTGGTCATGGCCGTCGCCGCCATCGAGGATGTCGCTGCCATCGCCGCCATCTAAGATGTCGTTCCCCAATCCGCCCTTTAGCGTGTCGTGGCCAAGGCCGCCGTCGATCCGGTCGTTACCCACGCCGCCTTCGGCATAGTCGTCGCCGGGTCCGCCGACGATGAAGTCGTTGCCATCGCCGCCAAAAAGCTTGTCATTGCCCTCGACGCCATCGAGATAATCGTCGCCCGCGTAGCCCCAAAGCTCATCGTCGCTCAGAGCGCCGCGGATCGTGTCGGAAAGATTGGTTCCCTTCAGAATCATTTTAATTTCCTCTAGCTTTGGGCCGGAGGGCGGGTAAATTGAGAATAGGTCGCAAAGTGATACTTATCCTATAGTCTCTTGCCGCCATCAGGAATTATTTACGCTTCCAATAAAAATATATTAATACTATTTTTCCTAGAAATCATCAATTACTTTCAACTGCACAGAAAGATTTGATGAAATTCTCTTGTATGAACCTCACTGGAAAAACGATGTTGGGCCATAATTAAACGGGATAGTCATATGTATTTTCTTGTATTCAAGCCGCCAGAAAATCTGAATATTTTGCGGTCACCGCAGCAATCGCATACTCACTTTCGATGCGTTCGCGCGCCGCGCGCGCATAACGCGCATACTCCGCCTCCGGCAGGTCGAGAAAGGCACGCATCGCACCGGCAAGCGCTTGCGGGTCGCGCGCCGGTACTGCGATACCGGCCTTTCCGGCGATCGCGGCCGCGTCACCGACATCCGTCGTGACGATGGGCTTGCCGAAGCTCATCGCCTCCGCGATGACGTTCGGGAAGCCTTCGGTCCGCGAGGAGAGGACCAAAAGATCGATGCTTTGATAGAATGCAGGCATGTCGCCGATCTCCCCCCGGAGATCGACGGCGTGGGCCGGAAGACCGGCTTGTGCCATCAGCTCGACGACGGCCGGGTTGTCGCGGACCAGGCCATTGCCGGCCGCGGAGAAGACTGCCTGCGGGTGGGTCTTCACCACCTGAGCGGCCGCCTTGAAGAAGGTTCCGTGATCTTTCTGCGGGTGGAAGCGACCCACTATACCGATCCGCCGGGCCGTTCGCGGTTCGGGAGCCCCGACTTGCGGAAGGTCGAAGCCGTTGGGAATGACGATCGCGTTCCGATTTGCGTATCCGTAGGCGCGATGCAGTTCGAGCGCGCGGGCGCTGTTGTAGATGATGCCGCTCGGCCGGTGCGACAACAGTTTCGCGGCCGCAATCGCGACGCGGGAACTGCGCGTAAGGGAAGCGGGATCGTCCAGCGACTGGCGCACGTTCCAGAAGACCGGCGCTCCATGCCGAGCCATGCCTGCCGCCAGGGTGCCGGCGACCATCGCGTGGTACATCCAGCAGAGGATCACGTCGGGCTGCTCCTTCCGGATCAGCCGGGCAAGCCGCAGGATCGCGCCCGGAAGCGCCGCGAGCGAAGCGGCGCCTAGCGAGACATAAGCGACCCTCGGATTGTCGGCGAGGCGACGGTTGCGCTCGGAAACGCCGATGAGAGAAACCACGACGATGCGCTCGTCCGTCGCTCCGTGCAGCAGCCGTGCCAGCATCGTTTCGGCTCCGGCACTCGCGGTGAAATTGGTGATGACATGCATTATCATCGCGGTGCCCCATGTCTGTCGCGGCGACGTTCTACATGGCTGATCTGCAGCACCATGAAATCCCTCAGTCGGCCAGGTGCATGCCGGCAAACAGCATCCTGTTGATCATGTGGACGTCAAACTTGGATTCCGCGAGCTCTCGCGACCGCTTTCCCATTTTCTCCGCCAGGTCCGGGTCCCGCGCAAAAGCGGCCATGGCGTCGGCGAGCGCTGCGACGTCGCGCGCCTTTACGACCATCCCGTTGGTTCCCGGCTGCACGGTGTCTCGGCAGCCCGGCAGATCCGTCGTGATTACCGGGCGTCCCGTCGCCAGGGCCTCGAGAATGCTCCGCGGAATTCCTTCACGGTAATAGGAAGGCAGGACGAAAACGTTGGACGCCGCGAGATAGGGCCGCACGTCCACTGTCGTGCCGAGGTAGTCGAGTATTCCCTCGCGTACCCAGCCATCGATTTCCTCGCGCGAAATCGCCGTCGGGTTGCTGTCGAAATGGCCGAGCAGCTGAAATCTGGCATGCGGGAAAGAACGGCGCACGATCCGTGCGGCTTCGACATATTCGACGACGCCCTTGTCGCGCAGCAGCCGGGCGACCATCAGGAAAGTTGGCCCGCCCCGAGGCGGCTTCGAGAATTCGAAATGGTCGAGATCGACGCCCGATCCGGAGATCATCGTCGGCGAGAGGCCGCCCTGCAACATTCGGTAGCGGCGAATGTCGTCGTCGTCCGCGTCGTTGTAAACGAAGACGACGCGGGCACCCCGCAGCGCCGAACGGTATAGCCGGACACACAGGTGTCGTATTGCCCGCGCCTTGAGCGAAGCACCGGCGGCTTCCGAGAATATATGGCCGAGCCCCGTGACGAGGAAGCAGCGCTCCTTTATCCCGAGCGTCCTGGCCGCGATCCCGGCGTAGATGATCGGCTTCATGGTATAGGGAAGGACGATGTCGGGCTGCAGGCGGGCGAAGTGGCGCCGCAGCGTCCAGAAGGTCCGCAGGTCCTCCAGCGGGTTGAGCCCGGTGCGCGCCATGGGGATCTGGATGAAGCGCACGCCGATGCGCGCAAGCTCCTGCTCGACCCGGGGGTCGTGTTCGGGTGCGAAGGCTATGACATCGTGCCCGGCGGCGACCAATCGCTTCAGCAGCTCGAGCCGAAAGATTACGAGAGAGGCTGTCAGGCTGGCGACGACGGCAACAACGCGCTTCTGCCGCAACGGGCGCGCCACTCCGTCGTGTTTTGCCGAACGGTCCGTAAAGTTCTCGGCTTCGGTTCGAGAAACCTTTTCAACAAGATCCACTGCTCGTCTCCCGGGATCGGCTCCACCGTCGAGCGGTGGTATTCAACGTTCAACTTCCAACTGCGTCGGCCGTACACGCGTGCCGCGCGGGGTGCGCCGACTGGTCTGCTGCAAGATCGGCGCGCGACACGGCTTCCGATCGGCGGACTTTCGCAGGCGGCCGCAATGCCGTCCCGATGTATCCGCACCGATCGTGTACGCCGTCGTCACCTTCCGGGCAGGCGGACCTCCGCGCCGTAGCCGCGTGGTGATTTCGCTGCCTTGGCCCTGATCCGGCTCTTCGGCCGCAACGGCGTGCGTGTGCTCGCCGCCGCCGTTTTTAAATCCGCCTCGTGCTCATATCGCGGCAGCAATTCGCGCATGACCGCCACGACGCTGGCCTCGTTGCCACGTTCCGAATAGCGCTGCAGGCGCGCGAACGCGTCCCTCAGCGTCGGCAGCGGAATGGGTTCAGGCACCGCTCCAAGGACGCCCGGCACCGGCGAGCTTATGCGCTTGTCGGTCTCGTCGAAAAGCTCCTCGAAGAGCTTTTCACCCGGCCGGCAGCCGATGATCTTGATTTCGATCTCCTGGTCCGGCGTGAAGCCGGCAAGCCGGATCATCCGGCGGGCGATATCGATGATCTTGATCGGCTCGCCCATGTCCAGCACGAAGATTTCGCCCTGGCCCAGCTGCTTTTCAAAGCCATAGGCGGAAGCCTGCAGGGTGAGTTCAACCGCTTCGCGGATCGTCATGAAGAACCGCGTCATATTCGCATCGGTCACGGTCAGCGGGCCGCCCCGGGCCAATTGACGCTTGAAGAGCGGGATCAGCGAACCGCTGGAACCCAGCACGTTGCCGAAGCGGACCGTCATGAAGCGCGGGCCGAGACCCGTTTCGATGCCGTTCAGGTCGAGCGCCTGGCAGTAGAGTTCGGCAAGACGCTTCGTCGCGCCCATGACGCTCGTCGAATTGACGACCTTGTCGGTCGACACCTGGACCATCGCGAGCGTGCCATATTTCTTGGCGGCGTTGGCGACATTCATGGTGCCGACGACATTGGTGAGCACGCCCTCGCAAGGATTCATCTGCACCATGGGCACGTGTTTCAGAGCCGCGGCATGAAAGACGAGTTCAGGCCGGTGCCGCTCGAATATCTCCTCGACCCGCTGGCTGCGGCGGACGCTGCAAAGATAGCTCCACCGCGGCACTTGGGGGAAGCTTTCCGTGAGCGTCATGTCGATTGCGTAGAGATTGTATTCCGTGTTGTCGATCAGGACGATCTCCGCCGGATCGCAGGCGGCGACCTGGGTCGTCAACTCGCTGCCGATCGAGCCGCCGGCCCCGGTGATGAGTATCCGGCGCCCGCGAACGAGGCGACCGATCGCCTCCCGGTCGAGCGCTGCCTGCGGCCGCTCCAGGAGGTCGGTCAGTTCGATCGAGCGCAGCTCGTAGGGGTTGTCGCCCTTGGCCCGCTTCAGCTCCGTCATCTGCGACAGGCGCGAGACGGCGATGCCCAGCCTTTCGGCGGATCGCAGCAGGCCGTCGGAGGCCTCCTCTCCAAAGGCCGCAGGGGCCTCGGTGAAGACGATATGACGGGGTTGCTTGCCCTGTTGCTGCAACTCCGCAACCACCCCTTCGAAGTCCTGGATACGGCCGGCGATCGGCACGCCGCGCAGGCTCATGCCGATCTGATCCTCGCTTCTGTCGAGGCATGCGACGGGCGTATAAGTCGCGTTGGGATCGCGTGCGAGAGCGCGAAGATAAAGGTCGGCGGCATCGCTCGCACCGATAAGCAGCAGCGGAATTCGGTTGTCGTCCTGCGCGTCCTTGCTGCGCCCGGGCCGCCTCAGCGCGAGTTCCTCGGCGCGGAAGCTCAACCTTGCTGCTGCCAGGAAGGCGATGAGCAGGAGAGACTGCATCGGAACGACGGTGCGCGGGATGTCGGTGAGCCTGGTGGAGAAAAACAGCAGCGTGACGAGCAGCAGGGAGGTCAGCAACACCGCCCGCAAAATGATGAAGAGGTCGGAAATGGAGCCATATTTCCAGTTACGGCTGTAAAGGCCCGAGAGGGGGAAAACGAGTGCGCATATAGCGAGGTATTGCGCACCGGACCAGAACAGCACCGAGGCGGTCTCCGGTCGTGCGGAAAGCTCTCCGACGCCGTAGCGCAGCAATAATGCCATCGCGAGCGCGACGCCGACCGATGCCAGGTCGGTGAGATAGAGGGCAGGATATTTTTGAACGCTGCGGACCGCTCCCCTTATCCGCCTGAAGCCGATATCGAGGGCGGCTCCGCAGATCGCCCAGAATATTCTGGCCGGTGCTCTGCTGCCCCCCTCTCTTCCCAAAATAGTCGGTAACGTCAGGAAATGATTACGAACTGCCTTCGCGGCGGCGTGTATACGCTGCATGACGGCCCCTTCCAATACTTATAAGCCCTACAGCTCCGCCGAACGACGAACGCACGACCCCCAAAGCTCTTATGGTGGCTAAGAACAGTGCGTCTGTTGTGTGTCTGTTCGACCAGCTCGAAAGGCTAGATAAAATGAATTCAACAAAAATAGGCGTTCGCGATCATTCCAACCGCAACGCAAAATTCCTTGGCATATTCGAATACCGTAATAAAAAAGCACGTCTTTAATGGGTTGTAAACAGTTTTCCAGTATTGGCCCAATTATAGTTTTCTACTGTTCTTATGTATTTTGCCCAGAAGCCTGGACCGGCTCCGACCCACCGAGCTTGCCGTGAACCGGGGGCCGCCTGTCCGAGATCCATTTCCATGCGTGCACCTCGATGCATTCCCCGTCGCCGCAAAGCACGATGAACCCTCGCTCCGTATGCGCCTGAATCTGCCCCCTCAGGCCGATATATTGCCTGGAGTTCTCGACCGGGGTTGCCGTATCGATGCGTATTTTCTGGCCTTTGTAGAATGTAAAGGCGCCCGGATAGGGATCTCCGACCGCGCGGATCAGCCGCAAGATGGATGCGGCCGGGTCATGCCAATCGATCCGGCCGTCCTCCGCGGTGCGCTTCGCGCAATAGCTTGCCTCCGCTTCGTTCTGCCCGATCCGGGCCGCGTTTCCCGCTTCCACCTGTGCCGCCGCCACGACGACCATCTCAGCCAGGTTTTCGGTGTGCCTTGTATAAAGACTGCGCGCTGTTTCGTCCGGGGCGACGGGAAATTGCCGCTGTAACAGGATCGGTCCCGAGTCGATGCCGTCGTCCAGCCAGAAAAGGGTCGAGCCCGTTCGTTCCTCACCCCGGAGGATGGTCCAAGGGATGACGCCGCGGCCCCGCAGACGCGGCAAGGCTGCCGGGTGAAAACCGACGGTGCCCGCGCGCGCCACATCCCTGAACGGGCGCCGGCAGACCTGCGACCAGCCGATAACGAGCGAGAGATCCGGGGCGGCCGCTGCAACGGCCTCCAGCGTCGCCTGGGAATTTATGTCTGTCGTGTAATGGATCGCGCTTCCGGCCGCCCGCCCGATCTCCCTGAGGTCCACAAAATCGGAATGGCGCCCCGCCGCTTCGGGCGGCAGCGTTATTACGAGCACCGGTGTGCGCTTTGCCCTTATCAGCGCTTCCAAAGCAATCTTGGAACTCTCGACGGCGCCGATGAATACGATTCGCATGGTCACACCATAAAGCTGAATGTGAAATCACTGACTGCCCTCGAGGGGGACTTCAAAGAAATGCAAGATCAATATCGCCCCATCGAACACAATTGCTACGGGGAAGTCCAGAGTCGTTCCGGGAAAAGCACTTTCGTCGTGAACCCGTGCATTTGCAACAGTTTGGGGAGTTTCGGTGTCGGCGAGGAGGCGTTCGATGCCGGCTGCCTGCAGCCCCTCGACGCAATCTTCTCGCCCGAGGTGCTTGCAGAATCGCAAGGAACTGTATCGGCCCCACCTTCGATAGGTACCGCTTTGCAGGCAAGCATTGGGCTTTGCCTCTCGATGCGGCGACGCAAGTCTCGGCAAATCGGCCGGATTTTGCTGAGTTGCTCCGCGCCCGTTACATGGGACGAAGCCGTCACCTTGTCTCGCAGCAGCAGCGGCGGCCTGGAAACTGCGATGTCTTGCGACATTCGCGTCGTTTCGGAACTCACAGTTTGCCGCGCCTGAGATCAAGCTCGGCTGGATAGGGGGCGGCGGCATGGCGGCACATCTGACGCATTCGATCAGGGCTTCGAATGCTGCTCTCATGCTTCTGACGGGGATCTCGTCAGCGCAAAAAGGGTCTCGCATGGGGGCTGGTGAGTGAAGTGGTCCCGCAAGGGGAGCTGATGGCGCGGGCACGGGCCATCGCAGTGTCATTGTATCGCGGCACCGCGACGGCCAAGGCGAATCTGAAGGCCGCGGTCTCGATGCCACTCGAAAAGGCGATTGAATACGAACGGGATCTGCAGACGATCTGTTTCGCGACGGAAGACGGGGCGGAAGCGCCGGATTTAAGGAAAAGCGCAGCCCGGTTTTCCGGCGCAGATAAACGGCCCGGCGGCATGGGCCGTCAGGACCGAGATCGGAAACATGCGGTGCACAGAATGCTCCGGCGTCTGCGGCCTGAATGGCGGCCGAATAAATCGGCACCACCAGCTAACGTTGCAAATTGCTGCGCCTCGGAAATTATGATACGTCTTGGCTGAGCGGATAACGCCGCCAGTCATTAGATAAGTTTTTGAATATTAAAAACGCATAAGAAGACGCCACGTCGTGGCAAATTTTTTAAGAGGGCGACACCCGCCCTGCGACGGAACGGTATTTCAAGTTCCGAGAAAAATATTCGCTTTTGGTTGAATGGATACGGATTGTCACGCCATGACCGTAAGTGCCAAAAAATTTTATTCATTGAGTTCCAACACGTTCGATCTGGTCTCGGAGTCAGCTTTTTTCGCCCGGTTGAAGATGCGTAATGGCACCTTCAAACTGACTCAGCCGTCCCGATTTCGGGAGCTGGAGGTCGCGTTCCGTCCGTTCATCGCCGAGCGCGCTACTTTCCTCCACGACATCCTGGATGTGGGTGTCTCCACCGGACTGACGACGGTGGAACTGTCAAAATTTCTCGAAAGTTGCGGCGCCGCGGTCCACATTACAGCGACCGATCTATTCGTAGAGGCCCACATCGTCGAATTTTCTCCCGGAATCACGGTCTTTTGCGATCCGGAAGGCTGGCCGCTACAATATGATCTGCGCGGCGTCGCTGTTCGGCCCTGGATCAGAAGGCTTGACTACGTGACGCTGGCATTTGCCCCGCTCCTGTTGGCGCGCGTCCTCTTGCAACCGCGCCTTCGCGACCGCGTACGGGAAGGCAAGAGCAGGCAGGTGCAAATGATCACGCGATCATTGCCCGAGAACGGCAAAATAAATTTCGTCGAAGACGATATTATGAGCCGGTCGCAGCACCTTGCCGGTCGGTTCGATCTCGTGAGAGCCGCAAACATTTTGAATACGAACTACTTCTCGCTGGATCAGATCCGGACAGCAATCGAAAACATCCACTCCTATCTCCGCGGTCCGGGCGCCCTGGTCGTGGTGACCCGAACGAACCGCGCGCAGGAAAACGCCGGAACCTTGTTCGAGCTCAAGGAGGATGGTTCTTTCGCCGCGCTGGAACGCGTCGGGGGCGGATCGGAGATCGAAAAGCTTCTGCTGGACTTCCGGGCATCGTGAGGCGGAGCCATACACGGCCGGAATGGAACGTCGCGGTCTCCCGAAGCGGAGATCAAACTTCTAGAGAATGGAAGGCTTCATGATGCCCTCGCAACCAGTTCGCATCGCTTATATCGCAGGTTACGGACGCAGCGGGTCGACCATACTCGACATTGCGCTGGGACAGCATGCTGCTGTGGTGGGGGCCGGAGAGATAACGTCGCTCACACGTCACGTCTGGCGTCACAACGAATATTGTGCGTGCGGCAATGCAATTCGCGACTGCTCCTTCTGGAGTTCAGTCCGCCGGGAGTGGTCCGCCGGCCAGGAACCCGGACTAATGGAGGAGTATTGCGCCCTTCAGCAAAAGTTCGAAGGGCTTTCGATGATGACGAGATTGCTCGGCGGCATGGGTCTCGGAAAACAATTTTCTCTTTATATGCTTCATACGAAGCGCCTGTTCAGCGCAATGCAGTCATGCTCGGGCCGGCAGGTGATCGTCGATTCCTCGAAGCTGCCGGGGAGGGCGATGGCCGTTGCACAGATACCCGGGATCGACATGCGGGTCATTCATCTGGTGCGTGACGGGCGCGGTGTAGCCTGGTCGTTGCTGAAGGGTTACGAGCGCGATGCCAAATCGGGCTTACAGAAGGAAATCAAGCCGAAATCGGTATTCAGGACAGCCTTGCGCTGGAGCATGGTCAATCTTGCGGTCGAATATCTCTCGCGAAAATTGGGCTCTGAAAAGGTCATGCGTGTCAGATACGAGGATTTCGCGTCTGACCCTGTTGCCGTTATGCAGCAAATCGGGACGTTCCTCGAGCTTGACCTCAGTCAGGTGGGTACATCGCTGCAGAATGGCGAGGCCATGGGGCCGGGACATCAGGTGGCAGGCAATCGGCTGCGCATGAACGCGTCGATCGCGCTCAACAAGGATGAAACGTGGCGAACACGGATGCCGACCCGTCAGCAGGTTTCGTTCGAGCGGCTGGGCGGCTGGATGCTTCGACGCTACGGCTATCGTTGAAGGTCGGTGTCATATTTCTGCGGGTTGGCGGCGCAAGAGCATGACGGTAATCTACCAGGCGCATGACGTAAGGGCATTTAGTTTCACAATAGCGCGTTGCCTGATGCTGGCGGGGTTGGTCTGCGGATCATGGGTCGCCTTCTCGCGGGAAGCTCTAGCCCAGGCGGCACTGGCCGAGCCCCTTTCACCCAAGCTTCCAGACGGGAGACAACGTGCCTTTCCCACGGCCGAAGGCTTCGGCGCCGGCTCTCTTGGAGGGCGGGGGGGCAAGGTGATCTATGTCGTCAACACGAACGAGTCGGGGCAGGGCTCCTTGCGTGCGTGCATCGAGGCATCCGGCCCGCGCATTTGTATTTTCCGCACGGGCGGCACCATTGTTCTTCGCGAAAGATCGCTGGTCGTTCGACATCCATTCCTGACGATTGCCGGAGAGACGGCACCGGGCGGCGGGATCGCCATCCGGAACGGCGAGACGCAAATACGCCCTTCAATCGAAATCGTGACCAATGACGTGATCATCAGGCACATTCGTCTTCGCCCCGGTCCGCATGCCGTGAAGGCTTGCTGTTCCGGAGGCCTCGGAATGTATTCCAACTCGGCGAAGGATATTATGCTTGATCATATCTCCGCCAGTTGGGGATCAGACGAGACGATCGATTCGGAAGACGCGAGCAACTTCACCTGGCAGTGGGGTATTGCGAGCGAACCGCTGCTGCGTGGCGGCCCCGGGAAAGACAAGCGTGCGCGCAACATGTTGTTCACGAAAGGCGGCAACGTCTCCGTGCATCACTCTCTCTTCGCTTTCGGCCAGTTCAGAAATCCGCTGATAAAGATGAAAATTCCCGGCGCCGTCGCGGATGTCGTGAACAACGTGTTTTTCTCGCCGAAGTGGCAATATGTCCTGAGCTTCGGCGATGAATGGGCGCGGATCCAGGCCAATGTGGTCGGCAACTACAAGATCGCTGGGGAAAAGCTGCGAAACGACCATATGGTTCATCTCTTCGAAGAAAGCGGACGCGGGCACGCGATTTACCTGAAGGACAATTACGACGAACCCTATCGCACCGGTGCCAGTCAGGATGACAGCCTCGTTTTAGCCGAGAAACAAAGAAGATTCGTTTCAGCCTCGGCATTTGATGCACCCGCGGTCCGCGCCTCTGCACCCGAAATTGCTTACGAGGACGTCCTGACGGGTGCCGGTGCGACGAAGCCCCGCCGCGACGCCGTCGATCGCCGCATCACCGAGGCGGTCAGGAACCGCAGCGGGCGATTGCTCGTGAACGATCCGCAGGACGTCGGCGGTTGGCCGGACCTCGATGCCGGGGTGCCGTATCCGGACAGCGACATGGACGGTATCTCGGATGACTGGGAGGTCGAAAACGGTACCGACCCGGCAGATGCCAGCGACGGTCGACAAGACTTGGATGGCGACGGATGGACGAATCTCGAAGCATTTCTCCATTTCATGGCGGGCGATACCGTGGACTAGAGTCGGTCAGCCTTAAGCTGAATCGAACCGGGATTCCCTTTTTGTTGCGATTGTAATTCAAGATCATTGCTGGTGCGGAGGGCAGCAATGATGGCGCGACCTCTTTCTCTGATTTACGCCAGCGCGTCGCCGACGCCTTGGCAGGAGGCATAACGGTGCGGGCGGCAGCGTTGCGCTTTGGAATATCAGCGGCGACGGCGGTGCGGATCGGCCAACTCGACCGGTCCGGCCGCGGTTTGGCGCCGGCCAAGATGGGTGGCCATGTCAAACACATGCTGCGGGGCCCGGCGGCCGATGAGGTTCACCGTCGGCTGGCGGCCAAGCCCGATTGGACGGTGCAGGCGCTTGCCGCCGATCTGAAGGCGGCCGGCATCGTTGTCTCTCATGACACCGTTTGGCGTTTCCTGCGCCGCGAAGGTAAGACATTTAAAAAAAAGCTGATCGCCAGCGAACAGGACAGGCTCAAGGTGGCGCGGTTCCGAAGCCGCTGGAAGACCATCAACATCGACTTGATCCGCGCCGCCTGGTGTTCATCGACGAAAAACCAACATGACGCGCACCCGCGGCTGGTGTCAGCGCGGCCAGCCGCTTTTCGCCAGAATACCGCATGGCCATGTGTGGACGCCCCCCTGACGGCATCAATGTGCCACGACCGCATCGTCGCGCCCTTTGTGCTCGATGGCCCGATCAACGGCATTGCCTTCACCGCCTAGGTCGAGCAATGCCTGGCACCAACCCTCAATCCCGGCGATATCGTCATCCTCGACAATGTCGGCAGCCATAAGGGCAAGCCTGCGCGCAACGCCATCCGCGATGCCGGCCCCCATCTGTTCTTCCTGCCGCCTTACAGCCCCGATCTCAATCCGATCGAGATGATGTTCGCCAAACTGAAGACCCTGCTGCGCAAATCCGACGAGCGCAGCGTCGACGCGACATGGAGACGCCTCGGCGAATTCCTCAAAGCCTTCAGCCCGCACGAATGCGCCGCCTATCTCAGGCATGCAGGATAAGTTTCAACATAAACCTAACAGACACTGAGGTCTCCTCATCCTGTGCTTGTGACAGGAACCAAAGATCCAGCAGCGCCGCGTTTGCGGCGCGGGAAGAGTTCTTTCATCCCATGGTGATCTAAGCGACATTCGACGGGCGCGTGATCGAAGGTCTCGCCGCGGGAGCATGAAGCGTGTTGACGTCCGTGTCCGCCCGTTCGGGGAATGCCCCATTGCCTCGGACGCGATGCCAGCGGCCGGCCGGGATGCGCTTGGACGTGATGACGAACCCCCCATAGCGGTGGCGCCTGTGGGTTTCCGGATTGACCTGATTGATCACAGTGCCGATCAGATGCGCATGGTTCATCCGGAGCTGCGTAGCAGCTTCCAGCAGATGCTCTTCAGTCGTTTTGCCCCAATTGGCTATGAGGATCACGCCATCGACAAAGGGCGCCAGCCAACTTGCATCGCCGGAGGCGAGCACCGGCGGAGCATGCAGCACGATGAAGTCGTATCCGCTTTGCTTAAGATCCATGATGAGTTCGCAGAGCTTGTCGGAGTCCAGCGATCTGAATGGTTCCGTCATCACGTGCGTCGCGTCGATGAACCCGAAACCGGGCAAGGTCGGAACGGACTGGACGATCTCGCCTATCACCGCTTGATTTCGGAGATAGCGTTCGATCGGTTCCGGTGAACGTTCCATACTTTTCAGATAGGGAACGTTGTGGCGATTGAAGTCGAGATTCACGAAGGCGGTAGGGCGGCCGTCCGCTGCTGCGGTTGTTGCGATTCCCCAAGCTGTCGACGCGTTTGCGACGTCGTGGACGCAGGAGGTGACCATCACGATGCGGCGCAGTTGCTTCGCGTCGGAGTAGCGACCGGCCATATAAACCGCCCGCTCCGCTTCGGCGGACGTGAAATTGCTCCAGTCCGGAATGCAAGAGGATCGCTTGGCGCCCGGAGAGGTCAGATGCTTCGGGACCTTCGGTATATAGCCAAGATTCGGGATCCGCAGCAGTTGCGCGGCGCGTTGTCCGCTACGGACACGGGTGTCGGTTGTTTCCAGCAGGAGCGCGAGCACGCAGGCCAACAGCGTGGAACCGGCGAATGCCGCCGGAATGATAAGGCCTGGCTTGGGAAACGACGGTGAACTGGGGAGTTCCGCTGTCGATACGATTCGTGCGCTGGGTTTCAGGGACTCGGCTTCGAGATCGGACAGGATTCGCTGGACCTCATCCTCGATCATGCTTCGAATGCCTGCTATCTGCGAATCCGCATCGATCATCTGAGGATGATTCTTGCCGTATTTGGCAGCGAGTTCGGCCTTGCTCTGCAGCAACCGGGCCTCTTCGTTCCGCAGCGTAATCAAAAGCGGCTGTGTCATGCTCTGTCGAAGGAAAGCCACTGCACCGCCGGTGTTAAGCGCGCGTTCCTTGTCCGCGACCCGCTCGTCCTGTTTGAATTCGAGCGAGGCTTCGACATAGAGGGTGGCGATCGTGTTTGCGATTTGCTGGGCGAGTTTCGGATCCTGATTGGTTACGACAAGCCGTACGGCGAGGCTTTCGCCGGTTCGGCTCACCTCGAACTGGGACAGCAGCGCTGAGATCGCGTGATCCCGTTGCGCCCTCACATCCGGTACTACTCGATCGGAAGTCGAAGACCTGCGAATACCGATGAATTCCTTGATGTCGTCCACAAGGCCCTGGTCGTCCGACTTGTCCCCGCCCGGCGCATATGGATTGAAGCTAGGATCACCGATGAGGTTCAACCGGTCCACGATGCGGCCGGCGAACTTCCGCGACTGCAACACGTCCATTTCAGTTTCCGCGGCCGAGCGGTCGCGGTCGATGGACGTCAAAGCTGCATCGGTGGCAAATGGCCGGACATCTTTGCGCTCCAGCACCACCTCCGAGCTGGCGGTATAGGTTTTGGGGAGCGAAAAAGAAACAATTGCGGACAGCAAGGTGCAACCGACGATGATTGACGCAAGAAACCAGAATCGCCTCTTTACCACGGCCCAGAGATCGAAGAGGCCGACTGTAGTCCCACTCTGCTGAGCGGCAAACTCGATGGTTTCTCGGTGATGAGAGCGGGCAGATAGGCTGCCATCGGGAACGAATGTCGTCATGGAAACCTGCTAATATCAAAAAATTTTCTATATTCAGTTACTTTAGTAAAATATTGAATAAGGCGCAATGAATTAGTTCGATGCTGCCAAAATTTACTTCGGCTGCACAAGCACGTTGTATTTGACCAACGCCCTCGGGCATGCCGTGGCGCAGATGAAGTCGCAGATACTATGTCGATACGCCCTGATCAAAAACGAAGGGCGTCACAAGCTTAAGGATACCCCGGATTTCGCGGCACGGCCAGTAAAAATCGTAACCTGAATGTTCTCAGTTGCTGACGGTGCCCGTTTGATTGGGACGTCGCTTGCATGGTTCACTGGGTTTGAGCCTTGGTCGGTCCGACACCTCTCAGCTGCGTAAGGCCCAGTCCGAAACACAGAAGAATCGGCATGGTCCAATATCGCGCATACATATGCGGATTGAAGAGAGCAATTACCAAGAAGACCAGGATTGTCGTCACCACCGCCGCGAGCGCGCGTTTGTCTCCGCCAACCTTCAAAATCGCGAGCGCCAGCAGCATGCCGACGCCCGAAAACATCAACCAGCCGACAAGGGCGAGCAATCCGCCCTCGACCCAGAGGAGAAGATAGATATTGTGAACCGGGGCGCTTTGAACGCTTCTCTCCCGGAATTGATCCGCACCGAGCCCCACGAGCCGGATCTGATCCTCCGAGATTATATGCATCGCCTCCTCCATCAGCGCGGCTCTGGAGAGGAACGTCCCCGCTTCGGATATGTCTCCGGAGGACAACGCGCCCAAAACGCGTGTCTGGAATGTCTTAGGCAGCATCTCCTTACTGCCGAATAGTGCCGCGCCGCCAACGACGATGGCCACTCCAAGTGCCAGTCGCAAGAGCAGCCGCGGCGTCGAAATCATCGCGATGAAGACGGCAAGGCAAAGCGCCGTTGAAAACAGCCCGCTGTTCGAACTCGTCAGGACGACCGTGACGATGACGATCGCGAGAGCGGGCAAAGCGAGGTACGATTTCAGGCGGCCCGAAGACCAGAAAAACAGCAGAATCGGCAGCGTCAGGGCGTTTATCGCCGCGGCAAGGTTTGGGTTGCGCAAAACGGTAGCGAGGCGCTTCCCGCCGGTCACGACGCCCTTACCCTCTCCGGGCACATACCCGACCGTATAGAACGTGATGATTCCGTGAATATCGATGAGAATGACGCTGGCCAGAAAGATGGCGGCCAGCCGATAGGCTTCCCTCGGGTCCTCACGAATGAGGATGACCATCAAGATCAGGTAGGCGAAGAGATATTGCCCCATCACGATCAGCCCGCGTTGCGGACTGCCGTGAAACAGGCTGCCAAGCATGATCCCGATGAACAACAGAGTGAAAGCGCAAAGCCATATCGACGTCGTTTGTTCGAGCGGTTTGCTCCTGATACGCCCGGTGATCAGAAGAAGGAACAGGCTCAAGCAAAAGAAGAAATCGCTGAACGTGAAGAAAAGTTCGGAAAACCGGAATGTTGCGTACGGCGCCAGGAAAACGGCCAAATAGACGACGGCACGTTCGATCGCCGCAAGGCGAAGGTTCTTTCTGCTGGGCTGGCTCGCATAACGAAATTGATGTGCCGTTGTAAAACCGGTTTCTGACACGATCGCCTCACAACTAGCGAGAGCGGGATATGTCCCGTCCGCACTCTTCCTCATCCCGCCCTGGCGGAGCGCTGCATGGCGGTGATGCCTGTCAGCTCTTCATAGACCGATGTAATCGCATGTACGTGACGCTCGAAGCTGAAACGGGATCGTACTTCGCCGCGCGCCGTTTCCACGATGCGATCGCGAAGCGCCGCATCGCTGAACAGTTTCAGGCACGCCCTGGCGAACTCATCCGGATCGTCGGCGCGCACGAGCATGCCGGTCCGGCCATCTTCGACCACTTCCGGATTTCCGCCCGAGTCGGCCGCGACGACCGGCGTGCCGAGAAGCATCGCTTCGACGAGGGTTCTTCCGAGCGGTTCGTTGACGGCCGTCACCAGCAAAGCGTCCAGTCCGGCGATCCAGGGCTCGCCCGGATAACGGAAACCCATGAAGTGTATGCGATCGGCAATTCCAAGCGCCTCGGCACGCGCTTTCGCGGCCTCGTCAAGGCCGTTGAGCGCATTGCCGAAAAACAGACCCGCAACCTTGGTCTCAGGCGAAAGCCGTTTCAGGGCGGCAACCGCTTCGACGAACAGGATCGGTCGCTTACGCTCCACCAGGGTGCCGACATAGCCGAGAAGCTTCGTCTCGGGCGTACACCCGATCGCGGCCAGCACATTGTCGCGGGCTTGCTTGCGCTCGAATCCGGCCATCTTCGTGACGTCGAAGGGGCTGTGCACGACACTGCATTTGCCCGCGGCCGAGAAGAGCCCGGGGCGGGGCGATGCGAATTTCGATACGGCCACAAGGCGGTTGGGAAGCCATGGCGCGACACGGCGCAGACCGAACGAAGTCGCGTCGCCGCGATGATGCCAGAGATGCTTCGACCCTGCGACGCGCGCAGCGAGACCCCAGATGAGGTGTGTGCGGCCATCGTTCGTGTGTACGATCGAGGCATTGTTCGCTCGCAGGAATCGGACGAGCGCGGGCAGTGTGCGCATAACATTGACGATTGCGGCGCCGTTGCGCGGAGCCGCCCGCTTCAGGCGGTTCAGAACCGGAGCGGCGACAAAGTCGATCCCCTCACGGCGAAACAAATCTGCGACCGGTCCATCGGTGTCGTGCAGCACGACCAGTGGTATGAAACGCGATCTTGGGAGATTTCGTATCAGGCCCAGCGAGGACATGTGACTCCCGCCGACAAGATCTCCAATGAAGGGAAGGCACACAACCACCTGATCGCCGCTGCCTATGCTGGGCGTCTCCGCTTGGCTCAGATCAACTGCTGCAGAAGACGTCATTGCCTTAGATCCCAGGGAGCTGATGAAGGGCTTGATCACCCGGTACGCCGGGCCGGATGTCATTTCTCGGGGCCTCTGTTTCTCAGCCAGCCCGTCAGATCCCTTCCGACGAGGGCGCCGAGTTTTTCCGTTTCAGGCGCGAAGTAATCAGTCATCCGCGCGCGAAGATCATGGCTGAGCGGTGCGTATTGAAGCTCACCGGCGATCAGCGAGCGCAGTTTCTTGAAACCGGTATTCTGCCGGAATGGAGCAGCAACCGGCTTTAAGGGACGCAGGAGACGGCGCAGGGTCGGATTGACGACCGGTTCCGATTTGTCCTTCACCTTTTTTGCAAGCGGCTTCAGCGGAACATCGGCTTCGAGCCCGAGGAAGCCGCGGACGCGGGCGAGTTGGACGCGGGCGTCGACCTTCAGGTCCTCGTATAGGAGCACCAGAAGCTGCTCCATGGGGAAGCGATCGAGATAGCCCTGCAACTGCTGAAAATAAAGACCGCCGTTCAGGAAGCGCCCGCCCGCTCCTTGTCGCGGATCGAGGTACTGGGCGATGTCGCGCCCGACCTCGGCGCGGCGATAAAGCATGCAATAATCGGAATAGGCCCGGTCCACCGGATTGCGAAGCTGAGCTATCAAGCGGGCCTGGGGCAGTCTTTCCCTTATTCTCTCCGCCGCTTCCGGCACATCCATGTAGGAGTTGGATTTTTCACCGCGCAGCCGCCGGTGCTCCTGGCCTGCGAAATGTTCCAGATACCATTCGTCGCCGCGCTCGTAATAGCGGCTGAAATAGTGCAGTTCGGGATCGGGCATGAATATGCCCGGGTCCTGCTGCAACGATTGCTGAAGCCACGTCGTCGCGCTCTTCGTCGCTCCGATGATCAGGAAGTCGATATCCCGCATTTCCATCTTTGGCCCTTTCATCGATCGCCTCCAGGGCGATTGCACCGAAACGAACGGTTCGCCGCCCCCCAACAGGGGCTTTGGTCCTGGGTCAAACAGTGCTTCCGAAATTCGCTAGCGTGAATGGGGTGCAGCTACGGTCGGCCGTCGGTGTTGAATGTATAGGTTGAGGTTCCGTGGCGAAGCAGCAGAATTTGCGCGAAAAATCCGGAAAAGCGACCTCAGTTTTAAGTGTTAATCCCAGCAATATTTGAAATAAATAAAATCTGACGGCGAATTTCACAGAAAAATAGGCTGGAGGCAAGATGCTTCTTTAACTTTGCGTTTCAACCCTCACGGCGCAGGGGTTCGGCGGTAGCTCAGCATCATGGTGGACAGCCAGATCGAGGCCATGACGATGTGGGCAACGTTCGCTCCCATCGCGCCTATGACCGGAATAAGGGCGAAGGCGGTGGCATGAAAGCCGATCGCTGCGATCGTTACGCTGCGCAGTATTTCGTTTTCGCGTCCCATTGCGAGAAGTGCCGAGCGGATGACCGCACCGCACAGCGTCATGGTCACTGCGACCGACTGCACCACGACGAGGGGGCCCGCAGCTGCGAAATCAGGCCCGGCGGCCCAGGTGAGCAGCGGGTCGATCACGAGGTAAAGACTGCCGATCAGCAGCAGGCCGCAACCGAGAAGCAGTCCCTGCATCTGCGCGACCGCGCGATGGAAGGCGCCGAGGGCTTTGGTTGCCCATGCCCGGGCGAGTTCCGGATAGAGGACTGCCTGAACCTGCACGCCGGCCTGCTGTGCGATGCGGCCGATGCGTTTTGCAATGTGATACAGGCCGGCGGAGGTCGGATCGGCAAGATAGCCGACGAGCAGCGTATCGAGCTCATTTGCGCTTGAACGAATGGTGAGCGAGAGGTTCGCCGAGATCGCGAACTTCCACAGACCCGGAAACCGCTTGGTAATGCCGCGAAGCGGAGCGCTCATGAGGCCCGAAAGGACGCCCTGCCGTCGCAGTTCGGCCAGCGAGAAAATCACCAGGACGACGGTGCCGAGAATCTGAGCCGCCATCCAGATCAGCGCGAATTCGAATAGGCCTGCGCCGGTGGCGACGCCGATGGCGCAAAGAACGACCCTCAGAACGCTCGTGACGACCTGGCCATAGGCGATCGCCATGAAGCGCCCGTAGAGGCGCAGCACGGCGGTCGGCATGCCGGAGACCTGGAACGGCAGGACCGTGCAGTAGAGAATGGCAAGGTTCGCCCCGTCCCCCGATATGCCGAACCAGGGCGCGGCTACCAGGATTAGCAGGACGGCAACCAGCCATCCCGCCAGTGCCGCGGAGATGTCGAGCAGCAGGCCGAATTTGAGTAAGGCCGGAAGTTCGGTCGCATCGTCGGGGTTCTCCGCGAGCGAATGCGCGCCATACTTGATCAGTGGCTGCCACGACTGGAAGCTGACGATCCGCTCGACCGCGCGCGTGTAGGAGAAGCATAGCGCGAGGACACCGTAGCCTGCCGGACCGAGTGCCCTGGCCGTGAGCGCAAAGCCGATAAGGCCGATGACCGAGCTCAGAATGTTTCCCGTGAGCAGGTGCGCAATGCTTTGCAGCCGCTCCAGCATCGTTTTCTCTCGACTGAGAATTTGCCGCAAGCTGCCAATTTTCTTGAGAAGCTTCTTTCGGAACGCCACTGGAACCGCCTATGATTTAAGAGATAAGAGAATAGGTATATGCAAATGCTTTGTGCGGAGCCGGTAGTCGTACGCCGCTCAGGAACGGACCATCCGCCATGATTTCTTGTGTAGCCTTAAGTGAATCTCGTCAGGGGAAGAGCCGGCGAAAACCGTGCCGACAAGCTCGCAAGCCGTCCGCATTTGTTGCAAGGTGAACCGCCCTTTCCCCCGCCGACGCTCCTCTAAAGACGCAATAAGTTTCTGCAACGGTTTGAAATATTATAAAATTTTCATCCATGAGAGGGATGGCTCAAGGATCAAATCCAACAATGAGGCTGCGAATAGTTAAAAACCTTTGACGTGATAGCGCATCGAAGAATATAGTCGCCTAATATTTTTTGGTAGAGTTTTCTTTATTCCTTTTTGGAGGCTGTGAGATGGGGATTTCACCGGCCGTTTATGGGACGATTTTGCCCCGTTGGAAGCTTGGGGCGTTCCTGCTGCTGATGGTACTTTGGGCGCTTGCGCTCCCGATAATTACGTCTATGCCCGCTCAGGCCGGTGATTACCGGCTCAACTCGGGAGATGTTCTGACCTTCGACTTCCTTGACGATGCCGACTTGCCGGTTACTGCGACCGTCTCGGGCGCCGGCGTAGCGCAGTTTCCCCTCATCGGCGGGGTTGAGGTCGTTGGCCTCACTGTGCCGGAAGCGCTCGCGAAGCTCCGCGGCGAGTACCGCAGGCGCGACGTTCTCGTCGATCCGAAAATCTCTCTCGATATTTCGACTTTTCGGCCGATTTTCGTGCTCGGAGAGGTTAAGACTCCGGGCTCGTTTCCTTTCTACAGCGGGCTGACCGTCGAGCAGGCAATTGGTCTTGCCGGAGGCATGCAGGTCGCTGCGGCGAGCGCATCCGACCGGATCGTCGCACGCGCCCGTCTGCGTGCGGAGGCGGAGGCCGCCAACGCCGAGATCATCCACGAGGCCATCTATGCGGCGCGGCTTGTGGCTCAGTTGAAATCCAGCGACAAGATTGACCTTGCCGATGTGCCTCAGGTGGCTCGCGACTATGTAAACGGCGTGCCCCTCGATGGCGTAATCGAGCTCGAAGAAAAGATTCTGAGGGCAGACCTCGCCGCAAACAAGTCGCAAGCGCAGATCCTGGCCGAGGGCATAACCCAGTCAGAGGGCGGCATCGAGATACTGAATCAACTCATCCTGCAGCAAAAGGACGTGGTCCAGAACAGCAAGGAAGATGTGGAGCGTATCGCTACCTTGCGCAAACGCGGGCTGAACACCGAAAGCGATCTTTCCCGCGCGGAAAACAATGCTTCGGCCGAACAGGCGCAGCTTCTGGAGACCTTTGCCACACTTGCGCGATCGCGCCAGGAGTTGAGCGGGTTGAAGCTGCAGTTGGCAAAGCTTGCAGCCGATCGTGAGAAAGACATACTGACGCAGCTTCAGGCGCGTGAGATCGCTATCAAAAAGCTGATTTCCGGAAAGCACTCCGCCGAAGAGCAAATACTCCTCATGGCCGCGGTGGCCGAAGACGAGTCCAAGAAAAATCAGATTTCATATACCTATGAGATTCGCCGGAACCCGGTCGGCGGCACCCCGACGAGCATAAAGGCATCGACCCTGACTGAACTCGTGCCGGGCGACGTACTCATGGTGTCAATTGCCGGAATGTAAGACTTAATTTCAGATATTTTTAAAACAGGCTTTAAGCGCCCTGCGCCAAGGGAATATTGAGTTGAAAACCTACAGAGAACCTGCGGCCGTCAGCTTTGGCTTGCCTGCCTCCTTGGGATTTTACCGTCTCAAGCGTTTCCTCGATTGCCTGTTTGCCGGAACCGTTTTCGTCCTGTGCCTGCCGCTGATGGCGGTCACGGCAGCGGTCGTTTGGGCTAGCCTCGGCCTGCCACTGTTCTTCACTCAGGCGCGTGCCGGTGCGGGGATGCGCGTCTTTACCGTTGCCAAATTCCGCACGATGACGGATGCGCGGGCGCCTGACGGCACGCTTTTGCCGGATGCGATGCGGCAGACCGCCGCAACCGCTCTGTTGCGGCGGCTGCGTTTCGATGAGCTGCCGCAACTCATTGCCGTGCTTTCCGGCGACATGTCGATGGTAGGCCCGCGCCCGCTTCCCCTGGCGACCGTCGCCGCCTTCGGCGAACTCGGCCGCATGCGCTGCCGCGTCGCCCCGGGCATGACCGGCTGGGCACAGGTGAACGGCAATACGCGGCTTTCGGACGAAGAGAAGATCGCTCTCGACCTCTGGTATGTCGCACACGCCGGTCTCTGGCTGGATGCGCGGATCTTCCTGTTGACCGTGAAGACGCTGGTCACCGGCGAGCGGGTTCATGAACGGCATCTGCAAGAGGCCAGGGAGTTTGTTTCGCGTCGTCTTGGCGCGGAGACGCCGAAGGCGTGATGCGGCGGATGAGCACGCGCCAAGGCGACAATATTTTTGATCAGGAGGTTTTATGGGTGGCGGGCAGATATCTTTCGGGCGCACTCTGGTCGTGGCGCCGCATCCCGATGACGAGGTGCTCGGCGCAGGCGGGACGATCGCAAGGCTTGCGGCCGAAGGCGAAGAGGTGTTCGTCGCGGTCGTGACGGAGGGAAAGCCTCCCGCCTTCGATCCGGAGGGAACTGCGCGGATACAGGCGGAAGCGAGGCAAGCGCACCGCGCCTTGGGCGTGACGGAAACCATATGGCTCCGGCTGCCGGCGGCACAGCTTGCGGAAACGGCGCATGCGACCGTCAATGCCGCCTTGCTCGAGCTCGTTCGCCGGCTGTCGCCGCAAACCGTCTTATTGCCCTTCGTGGGCGACATGCACATGGACCATCAGTTGACCTTCACGTCGGCGCTGGTCGCCTGCCGCCCGCATCAGGCGGAATTCCCGAAGCTCGTTCTCGCCTACGAGACCCTGTCCGAGACCAATTGGAACGCGCCCTATCTGTCTCCGGCATTCGTGCCGAACGTCTTCGTCGATATCAGCGAACATCTCGAGGCAAAGCTCAAGGCGATGGAGATGTTTGCTTCGCAGGTACGCCAGCCGCCGCATGAGCGCTCGATTGCGACCCTCAGGGCGCTGGCGACCTTGCGCGGCGCGACCGTGATGCGGCAAGCGGCCGAAGCTTTCGTATTGGTCCGGCACGTCGTTTAGGTTGAGGAACGGCGTCAAACGGAATTTCTCACTAACGCCATAAGACCCAATTCAATTCGGAGGGACAGATGGGACGCTGGCCGGTTTACGACGAGGAGCAGATCGAGGATGTCGTGTCGGTCCTCAGATCTGGCGAAGTGAATGCCTGGACGGGACCGCACGTACGCAACTTCGAGGCTGCGTATGAGCGCTTTCTCGGCGTAAAACATGCGGTGGCTCTCGCCAACGGAACGGTGGCGCTGGACCTCGCGCTCTACGCGCTCGGACTTGAGCCGGGCGATGAGGTCATCGTGACGCCGCGCAGCTTCATTGCCTCGGCCTCCACGGTGCCGATGGCGGGTGGAGTTGCGGTTTTCGCCGACGTCGATCGCGACAGCCAGAACATCACCGCGGAAACCATAAGGGCGAAGCTGACGCCGAAGACCAAGGGCGTCATCGTCGTACATCTGGCCGGCTGGCCCTGCGACATGCCCGCCATCATGGCGCTTGCCCGCGAAAAGGGGCTGTGGGTGATAGAGGATTGCGCCCAGGCGCACGGCGCCGAAATCGACGGCCGACCGGTCGGCAGTTTCGGTGATATCGCGGCTTTTTCCTTCTGCCAGGACAAGATCATCACCACTGGAGGCGAGGGCGGGCTCGTGGCCATGAACGACGACGAGCTCTGGAAGAAAGCCTGGAGCCGGAAGGACCACGGCAAATCGTATGACGCCGTCTACAACAAGGAGCACCCTCCGGGTTTCCGCTGGCTGCATGAGTCCATCGGCACCAACTGGCGCATGATGTCGATCCAGGCGGTCATGGGATCGCGTCAGTTGCAGCGCCTGACGGAATGGCGCAGCATAAGAGCGCACAACGCGGCCATTATCGCCAGAGCGGCCGAGGAGATCGAGGCTTTGCGCACGCCTCTGCCGCCCCGTGGGATTCAGCACGCGTGGTACAGGTTCTATACGTTTCTTCGGCCGGAGCGCCTGCGGCCCGATTGGAGCCGGGACCGGATCATTGCCGAAATCAACGGCGCCGGCGTCGCATGCTTCAGCGGCAGTTGCTCGGAAATCTACCTGGAAAAGGCCTTTGCGGACATCGGCATGGCCCCGGCGCAGAGATTGCCCGACGCGCGCGAGCTCGGCGAGACGAGCCTGGCCTTCCTGGTCGATCCCGCGCTCGATACGGCGGCAATGGAGAAGACGGCGCATGTTCTGCGGGAGGTGTTTGCAAGGGCCAGCATCGGCAGGCCAGCCCTCGATGCCGCGCGGCGTTAGAGCAGTTCTATCCGCAAACGGGCGCGCAGGTGCGGGGTCAGACGTTCAATCCCGTGTGACCGACGAGACGTTTGGCGGCGACCGTCAGGTCGGCCGCGCACAAACGCTCGACCTCTGCGACCTGCGCTTCGTCCAAGTAGTCCCTGAACCCACCTGCCTTGCCACGGCGCATCCGCAGGCTTTCCACGTCGTTCCGATCGTAGTCATGAGCCGGAATGCCTTCTACCCGTTCCCTGTCCTGCATGGCCTCGAACCGCCCGGCCTCGACTGCAGCCCGGAGCGCCGCTCGATCGACCGGACAGCGGAGAAATTTCAGCACCGCCTCGGTTCGTCCTTCCGTGTCGGCGGAGAGCCCCTCGTAGCTCAGAACGAAGTGCGCGCGGTTGGACAAACCGGCTGCCCAGCGATTGAGATAACTGATCATCTTGGGCATACCCTGGTCATGGTCCTTTATGAACTCCGTAAGGGTGCCCGCGAAACGGTGTTTGTGCCGGGTCGCATGGAAATAGGCCGACACGATCACGTCGCGCGGGTCTCTTACCATCATGATGACCGGACGCCTGAGGAACAGGCTGGCGCGATAGTCCAGGTGACTGACGAGGATCGTCGGGATTGCGTCTTTCGCCTCGCGGAAGCGGTAGCCCGGCATGCCGCGCACCGGGTCGAGATCGAAGTTCGGTACGATCGAAAACATATTGTGAAGGTCAATAGGCTCCGGCACCCGCGAGATTGCCGCGAGATAGTGGGAAAGAACGTATCGAAACCAGGTGCGGCCCGATTTTGGATAGGAGATCAGGAAGCTGTCGGCTTGGGCAGCATGGCTGGTAAGCCGTACCCGCTTCTCGACCCGACGCCATGCCCGCCTGAGAATGCTTGCCATGGTTTGTCCCTCAAATTGAGATCACCGGCGTGCGGTGCACGCATCGTAAATGTAGTTTTGGCGCACTGATCGCGCAGAATAGAACAATATGTCGTTACAGAAATAATTCTACCGCCTATTTTCATAAGGAGATTTGGAATGAAAAAAGAAATTCTTTGAGTATGCAGTGGTCGCGCGTCTTGTGTGGTATTGATTCTTTGAAGCAATTAATTAAGCTTACGGTGCCGGTCGTCCCGTGGCTGGCAATTTCAGGCATTCGTTTTAGCAATTTGAATATGAAATGAAAAACAAGCATTCTGTCAATAACGTGCTTGCATAGGGCGTGAGGCGCGCCCGGTAACATTCCAAACAGCATTGGTGAAGATCGTGATGTTTTGCATCGCGAAGACGGAATGGAGGCACCAGATGATGTCCCTTGGGCGAAGAGAAACCGTTGCTGTGGCGGCAGCCATGACTCCTGTGCGTGACGTTCGCGGGGCTTCAGGGGAGGGGAATTTCGAAATGAACGGCAGTTCGAATTCCCCAGCGCTTGAGGCGTCGAATATTTCCGGAGCACGTGTGACGATCGTCCTGCCGGGCCTTGGCGCCGGGGGCACGGAGCACGTGGTCAACCTTGTCGCCAACCATTGGGCCCGGCTCGGCTGCATGGTCACTCTGATCACTCTCGAGCCGCCGGATGCGAAGCCCTACTACGAATTGGATCCGAAGATCGCGATCAAACGTCTCGATTTGCCGCCGCAAAGGGCTGGGAAGATCGAGGCGGGCCTGCTCGTGCTCAAGAGAATTTATCGCCTGCGTTCCGCCATTCGCCGCTCGCAACCCGATTTCGTGTTGAGCTTCCTGACCCGAACGAACGTACTGACGCTGCTGGCGACGGTTGGGCTGCAGGCTCCGGTGATCGTTTCCGAGCGCAACAATCCGGCCCTCCAGCCTTTCGGTCCAGTCTGGAAATGGGTTCAGCGCCGTCTGTATCCGCGCGCGTTCGGTCTGGTGACGATGACCAGGGGCGCGCTCGACTATTTTCCGGAGAAGATGCGCAGCAGGGGGTGGGTGATCGCCAATGCCGTCGACCTGCCCGGCGAATGGCAGAAGAGACGCGGCAACAATATCTTGACCGCAGTTGGCCGGCTCACGCGTCAGAAGGGCTTCGATCTCCTGATCGAGGCCTTTGCACGGATTGCCACGAGGCACCCCGAATGGAAGCTCGTCATCTGGGGCGAGGGCGATGACAGGAAATCGCTCGAGGCACTGCGGGACGCGCTGGACCTGAAGGACAGGGTTGAGTTACCGGGCGTGACGCAAAGACCGGGGCTATGGGTGGAGACGGCCGACGTCTTCGTATTGTCGTCCCGTTACGAGGGATGGGGTATCGTCTTGCTCGAGGCCATGGCTGCAGGGCTTCCCGTGGTTTCTTTTGCATGCGAGTGGGGCCCCTCGGACATGGTGAAGCATGGCGAGGATGGAATCCTCGTTCCCAGCAACGATGTGGATGCGCTTGCCGAGGCACTGTCTAGGGTGCTCGGCGACGGTGAACTCAGGAGCCGTTTGGCTACCAATGCCGAGGCGAGCGCCAAGAGATACTTGCCAGAACGCATACTTTCGCAGTGGGACGCAGTCGCATCGTCGGCACTGAAACACTCGGCCCGCGAACATGCCTCCACAGTCTCGGCCGCGGAAGCCGGTTCGGCTTGAGCTGGACCATAATCCGGAGAGCCTTGCGCCGGCCTGCGACGCCGCGCCTTACCGGACGCGCAAAGGCCGCTGTGGCACTTTGATCTGCTGCGTGTCGTCTTTGACCGGTTGCGACCAAAGAAGACATGCATGGGCGCCGGCGCTTCGGCGCGAGACCCCGATCCTGCATCCTTCGGGGTGCTACGGGATTGCGGGGTGACGCGTATGTGTTGATATGCCACTATCATCGCCGAGTGGTCTGGCGATCAGGGGGCTATCGCATGGGTTCAGGTGTAGGGCGCGTCGCAGCAGTCGTTGTCTTTTTTCTCCAACTGATCTTTGCTTCTGCGGCTCTCTCGGCGGCTCAAGAGCCGGGGGCAGCGCCTCCGGCCAAGGTCCAGCAGCTCATTCAGCTGCTGGATGATCCCGAGGTCCGTCAATGGATCGAGACCAGGCCGGGGATCGAGACCAGGCAGGCGGCCTCCGGGCCCGTTACCGTCACGCAGCCCCAGAGCTTCGCTTCGCGCTGGATGGCCGAGGCCAGGAGGCACCTTGCTGCGCTTCTGAATGCCGCGCCGCGCGTATTGCCCGAATGGCAGGCGGCGAGAGACCGTGTGTACGGGGACATGGAGGGCCAGGGAAGATTGCCGATCATCTGGGCGTTTGCCCTGGTTCTGCTGATCGGCTACGGCGCCGAGTTCCTTCTGCGCCATCTCCTGCGACGAAGCGCCAGCCGCAACAACGTGCAGGCAGGAAGCGGGTTGGCGGCCTTCGTTCGCATCGCGCCGCTTGTCGCCTTCGCCATTGCGGCCGTCGCTGCTTTCGTGATCGCCGATTGGCCGCATCACCTCGGGGCAGCGGTGGCGCCGCTCCTTATCGCCTGGATCGTGGCTCGACTTCTGATCGCGATCGCATCGGCCGTGTTGACGCCGGCCATCTCGGAGGGGGATCAGGCAAGGTCGTATGTATCGCTTGCTCCGCATCGTGCCCGTTACTGGCTCAGGCGGTCCGTATACTTCATCTGCACCGTCGCTTTCGTATGGGCCGTCGGCGATATGATGCGCGCGCTCGCGTTTCCCGAAGACGTGCGCAACCTCACCGGCGCGGTCCTGGGCCTCTTCGTTCTCGGACTGGCGATCGACACGACCTTGCGCCGGCCGATTGCCGAGATGGCGCCCGCGCGTCGCATCCTGCGAAATGCCTTGATCGTTTCCTTCCTAGTCTTGCTCTGGGTCTTCTGGGTTGCAGGCATGGATGTGCTGTTCTGGCTCGGCGTCTATGCCCTCGGTCTGCCGCCTCTGCTGCGCTTCACCAGCGCCGCGACCAGAACGATGCTGGATGCTGCCGCGGCGGAGGACTTCCGCGTCCTGCGCAATGTTCTGATCGAGCGAGGGGCGAGGCTGGTGATCATCGCGCTCGCGGCCGTATGGCTTGCCATGACCTTCCGCATCGACGGCGCGCAGATGATGCAGGACGATGCCTTCAACCGCATCTTCCGCGGCGTGCTGGCCGGCATCGTCATACTGCTTGCGGCCGATCTCGTCTGGCAGCTTGCCAAGGAATCCATCAACGTGCGCATGGCGCGCGCCAGCCTGACCGTGCAGGATTCCGCCGAGTTCGCGCGCAACACGCGCCTGCGCACGCTGCTGCCGATCCTGCGCAATTTCCTTGCGGCCTTCATCGCGGTCGTCGCCGGTATGATGGTGCTTTCGGGGCTTGGCGTCGCAGTCGGTCCGTTAATCGCCGGCGCTGGGGTCTTCGGCGTCGCCATCGGCTTCGGCTCCCAGACGCTCGTCAAGGATATCATCAGCGGCATCTTCTACATGATGGACGATGCCTTCCGGGTCGGCGAATATATACAGAGCGGCAGCTATAAGGGCACGGTGGAGTCCTTCAGCATCCGCTCCGTCAAGCTGCGACATCACCGGGGACCGGTGTTCACCGTGCCCTTCGGCTCGCTCGGCGCGGTGCAGAACATGAGTCGCGACTGGGTCATCGACAAGTTCCTGATCAATGTTTCCTATGACTCCGACGTCGCCAAGGTGAAGAAGGTCGTGAAGGGCATCGGGGCTTCCTTGCTCGAAGACCCGGAGCTCGCGCCGATGATCATCGAAACGGTGAAGATGAAAGGCGTGGAGCAGTTCGGCGATTACGGCATAACGCTGAGCTTCGCCATGAAAACCAAGCCGGGCCACCAGACCCAGGTGAGAAGAAGGGCCCAGGCCATGATCAAGGAGGCCTTCAAGACCAATGGCATCCAGTTCGCCTCGCCCACGGTCCAGGTGGCCGGAGACGACGTGCAATCGGCGCCGGCGGCAGCTGCCGCGACACGCGACGCGATCGCCAAGAAGAACGCGGCGCTCGCCCAGGGCGGGGAGGCAGCGGCGGAATAGCCGGGGCACTGCAGCCGCACGTCGTCGGGCCGGGGCCTGTTGACATCGCGACGGGAGGCGGGATAGCTCGCGCCGAATGAACATCGTCTTTCATGCGCCACTGAAATCACCCGACCACCCTGTCCCTTCCGGCGACAGACAGATGGCACGCATGCTGATCGAATCGCTGCGGCTGGCAGGTCACGACGTCAGCATTGCCTCGGAGCTGCGCACCTTCTCGCGTGATGCCTCGGATGCGGCATTTTCAGCGTTCCGCAAGGAGGCCGAAGGGGAGATTGCGAGGCTTCGGCGGCTCTGGCAGTTGAAAGGGCCGCCCGACCTCTGGTTTTGCTACCACCCGTACTACAAGGCTCCGGATCTCATTGGTCCCGCGCTTTCCGCGGAATTCTCCATTCCATACGTTACTGCCGAGTGTTCTTATTCCTTTCGGCGCAACCTGGGGTCATGGAAACTTGCGCAAGATGAGGTCGCCGCCGGTGCAAGGCAGGCGGCGGTCAATATCTGTTTCACCCATCGTGACCGCGAGGGTCTCGAAGAGGCGGTACCCGAAGTGCGCTCTGCGCTGCTCGCCCCTTTCATCGATGTGTCGCCGTTTCGTGACCTGCGAAGGACCGGGGCCGGCGGCAACCGCCTGCTTGCCGTCGCGATGATGCGTCAGGGCGACAAGATGGATAGTTATCGCATGCTTGCCCGCGCGCTCGCCCTCGTCGCTGATGTGCCCTGGACGCTCACGGTGGTGGGCGACGGCCCTGCACGGGCTGACGTATCGGAAGCCTTTTCGGCCTTTCCCGCAGGACGGCTGGATTGGCTTGGCGAAAGGTCGCCTCAGGCGATTCCGGAGATTCTCGCCGGCGGCGACCTCTATGTCTGGCCGGGCTGCGGGGAGGCCTACGGCTTGTCCTATCTGGAGGCGCAGGCTGCAGGCCTCGCGGTCGTCGCGCAGCGCACGGCGGGTGTGCCGGAAGTCGTACGTGACGGCGAAACGGGATATCTGACGACGGCCGGGGACATCGACGCACTGGCGGCAGCGGTGCGGCGCTTCCTCGTGGACGGATCCCTACGCAGACAATTTGGCGAGCGCGCGCGGCGCTTCGTTTTCGAGCACCGCTCGCTTCCCGCCGCCGCCGCACGTCTCTCGGGGATCTTCGCCGATTTCGTTGGGAGTGCGAAATGACGATCGCATCGATCTGGGAAACGCTGGCCGACAGGCTCGATCGCCTGCAGGAGGCAGGCCAATCGGTCGACTTTTGGCTGCGGGACGACGACGCCGTCGAGCCGACGGCCGCGCTCCACCGATTGCTCGACCTCACCGACCGCTTTTCGGTGCCGGTGATCTTGGCCGTCATTCCGGCAGGTACCGACGAGCGCCTTTCGCGCTGCATTGCCGGCCGACCGCTTGTCGATGTTGCCGTCCACGGGTGGTCCCATCAAAACCATGCCCCCGCTACAGAAAAACGCCAGGAACTAGGAGGTCACAGGTCGCGCGAGATGGTGGCGTCCGACTTGCGCGCCGGTTGGGCGCGTCTGCGCGCGCTTTATCCTGCCGCTATGGTGCCGCTCCTCGTTCCGCCATGGAACCGGATCGACCCGGGGCTGGTGCCCGGACTGCACGAGATCGGCTTTAGGGCCCTTTCGGTTTTCGGACCGGAGGACGGGAAAAAATCCGCCGTGTTACGCGTCCCGGGGCTGCAGCTCATAAACGCCCATGTGGATGTGATGGACTGGCACGGCACCCGCGGCTGCCGCCCTCATGGCGAGATCCTTCGCGACATCGATCGCCGGCTGGATGAAATCGAGAAGGGCGGCGGGACGGTGGGAATTCTCACCCACCACCTCGTTCACGACGAGAGCGTATGGGAATTATTATCCAGACTTTTCGACATCACCGCCTCGCACGCTGCCTGCCGCTGGCGCAGGGTTGCGGATCTTTTAGGCCAATGACAATTTCCAGCCCGATGGCATCTATTTACTTCCTTCCTTAGTAAATGCGCCGCCCGGTATGGGGCGAACGAAATCGGGCGTCTTGGGTACCACCAGTTCCGCCAGGTGGCGGTCAAGAATGAGGGGAATCATCCCGCCAGCGACAAGCGTTTCAACCTCCTGCTCCGTCTCCACCGCGGCGCGCGCCGTCAATGTCTTGGCTGCGCCAGAGGCGCTCAGCAAGACCAGCCTGATACCGCAGCGCGCTTCTATGTGCCTGGCGTCAACTTCGATGAGGTCCAGTGCCGAAAGTGAGGGAATTGTGTTCTCGATGACGATGGGCAGGATTCCCATGCCGATCAGGTTCGTGCGGTGGATGCGCTCGAAACTTCTGGCGATGACGGCGCGCACCCCAAGCAGCGCAAGGCCCTTGGCTGCCCAGTCGCGCGAAGAACCGGCGCCATATCGCTCACCGGCTACGATCACGACGGAGCGCCCTTCCTGCCGGTAGCGTTCGGCCACCTCCCATAGCGGGCCTTCATCCATGGTAGGGGCATACACGGTTCTTGAGGCCGGTCGCCCGTCAAGCAGGAGGTTGGACGCCGTGGGATTGTCGAAGAGACCGCGGACCATGGTCGCCCAGTTCCCGCGTCTGGCCGCATAGACGTTGAGGTCGTTTGGCGGATCGCCGGCCGCAACGAGATGGCGTCCGGCATAACTCTCGGCATCGATCTGGCCGGCGGGCGAGATGTGATCCGTGGTCATGTCGTCGCCCAGCACGAGCAGCGGATGGGCCGTATAGGTTCCGAGCCGATTGGTGTTGCTCGCGACGGCAAAGGGCGGTCGCCGGATATAGGTGGAGATTTCATCCCAGGGAAATGTTGGAGAGGATGGCGCCTCGAGGGCAAGCCATGCATCGTTCTTCGTGGCGTCGTGAAACGCCCGGCCAAAATCCTCGCAATGCGAAAAGTCACGCAAAATGGCATCGATTTCCTCATCGGACGGGAGGAGATTGCGAAGGCAGACGGCGGATCCGTCCGCGGTGTCCGCGACTTTGACATTCAACGGATCCCGACAGAATTTTCCGATCATCGAGAGGGCGACGACATGCGGCGGCGAGGCGAGGAAGCCGAACTGCAGGCTCGGATGCACCCGGCCGGGGAAGTTGCGATTGCCCGAGAGAAGGGCGGCGGCGACAGTGCCATTGGCGATTGCTTCGGCCATGTCCGGCTGGAGCGGCCCCGAATTTCCGATGCAGGTGGTGCATCCATGACCCACGATGTTGAAGCCGGTCGCCTCCAGATCCGTCAGCAGTCCGCTTCTTCTCAGGAAGAGTTCGGCAGACGGCGAGCCCGGCGCTAATGATGTCTTGACCCAGTGAGGCGGCCGCAGACCGAGCCTGTTTGCCTTGCGGGCCACAAGACCAGCGGCAGCTAGCAGACGCTGGTCGGAGGTGTTGGTGCAACTCGTGATGGCCGCGATAGCAATCGCGCCGTCCGGAATCCCGTTGGATATCTCCTCAAACGGCCCGCCGGCTACCGTCTCCAAGGCAGATGCAGCCTCAGTCAGCGCGCATTTGTCCTGCGGGCGCCGCGGCCCGGCAAGAAGGGGACGCACATTGCCGAGATCAAGTTCGACGACCCGACTGTAGCGCGGCTCCGCGTCCGGATCGAACCAGAGCCCCATCGCTCGGGCGACACCTTCAACCATTGAGCCGTGCTCCGCCCTTCGGCCGGTTCGCCGCAGGTACTCGATAGTCTGTCCGTCGATTGGGAAATAGCCGGTCGTCGCACCATATTCGGGCGCCATATTGGCAATGACGGCGCGGTCGCCGCCGGTGAGCGTCGACACCCCTGGCCCGAAGAATTCGACAAACTCTCCCGAGACCTTGTGGCGCCGCAGGAGGTGCGTGACCTCCAGGGCAAGGTCTGTCGAGAGCACGCCGGGGGACAGCCGTCCGGTCAGGCGCACGCCGACGACCTCCGGCAGCCGTAACGTGACCGGAAAACCAAAGAGGACGCTTTCCGCCTCCAGCCCGCCAACGCCCCAGGCGAGAACTCCGATGCCGTTGATCATCGGCGTATGACTGTCAGTGCCGATGAGCGTGTCCGGCGTCGCCCAGGTTTCGTCGTGCCGCTCCTCGAGACGCATGACGGTCGCCAGCTGCTCGAGATTGAGCGTGTGCATGATCCCGGTGCCAGGCGGATGCACCGTAACACCTGGAAGGGCTTGGGTTGCCCATTTCATCAGGCGGTAGCGCTCACTGTTGCGCTCCATTTCGCGTTGCATGTTAAAGGCGCGGGACCGAGGCTGTCCATACATGTCGACGCCGACACTATGATCGACGGATACGTCGACTGGCAGGACCGGCGTGAGGTTCGCCGGGTCGCCGCCGGCTTCGGCGACGGCGTCGCGCATGGCAGCGATATCGACGAGGGAGGGTACGCAGGTCGTGTCGTGCATCAGGACACGCGACGGATGGAAAACGACCTCAGCCTCACTCGCGCCGCTGACAAGCCAGCGCCGCATGGCTTCAATCATGCGGGGCAGGCAGATTGTGTCTTTCCTGGCGACGTTTTCCAGCAGGATTCGATGAACAAACGGCAGCCTGTGGAAGTCCGGGCCGAAGGTGGACGTGAGATCAATCGCTTTAACGACCCCATGGGACGTAGGCACCTCTCGAAAGCACATGTCTCCTCCGGTGTTGATTTTTAATATGCAAAAAACCAAAAAATCAGCCGTGTCAATGTCAACTTGGCCGATTTTTGGTTTTTCAGGCGGCCGGGTATGCAAATTGTTGGCGCGAATCGTTCCCTTTGCGGCTGTCATGGACTAACGTGCGGCGACGTCATCGTTTTCATAGGATTGACCGAGATGCGCTCCAGCCAGTTGGCACAGACCATTGCAAATGAAATCACCCTCCTGGTCACGTCTGGAGAGCTGGCGGTTGGGGATCACCTCAAGACCCAGCAATTGGCAGATCGCTTTGGCGTCTCCCGCTCACCGGTTCGCGAGGCGATGGACATGCTGGCCACGCAAGGTCTCCTCGAGCAGAAGGAAAACAGGGGGTTCTTCGTCAAGGAGGTCACGGACAGCATTGCCGAACGCGTTCGCGACGATGCGGAGCCGTTCGAGGTCGCCAATGACTACCAGCGTCTTGCAGAAGACTGGCTCACCGACCGCATACCGGCCGAAGTCACCGAGCAGATGCTGAGAGAGCGGTACGATCTGACGAAATCGCAGGTCAACGATGTCTTGATGCGCGCGTCACGTGAAGGATGGGCGGAGCGCAAGCAGGGCTACGGCTGGCGCTTCCTGCCGGTCGCCAAAACGCCCGAAGCCTTCGAACAAATCTATCGGTTCCGCATGCTTATCGAGCCTGCGGCGATGCTGGAACCTGAGTTTCGACTCGATCGCAAGATCATCGAGGAGCAACGGCGCATTCAATTGCGAATGCTGGAATCGGATATCGAGCGACTGCCGGCCGAACGGCTTCTCCACAACGGTGCGCTTTTCCATGAAGAGCTGATCAAGATGTCGAACAATCCGTTTTTCCACCTCTCGCTCGTGCGCGTGAACAGAATGCGCCGGTTGCTCGAATATCGTTCGCGGGTCGATCGCAGCCGCACCGTGCGCCAGTGCAGGGAGCACCTCGAAATCCTTGATCTTCTTGAGCGCGGCGAGGTCGTCGAGGCTTCCTATGCGATGCGACGGCACCTGGGTGGCGCGCTTTCGAAGAAGTCGCCCGTAACCTGGTCCTGGTCGCATCAGGCGCATGAAAAAGAACTTCTCGAAAAATAGTGATTGCATTTTCAGATTTAAAAAGCCAATAATCTGCCCGTGACGTTGCGCGGCCGGTCGGCCGTTGCCTCATGGGAGATTGTCAGATGAAAATATTCGTAACGCCGTGTGATGGGATTGGTCCCGAGATCACCGCGGCAACAATGGAGGTCATGAAGGCCACGGACGCGGCGTTCGGTCTCGGCCTCGAATACCACTTTGAGGACACAGGCTTCGCCAGCCTGGAAAAACACGGTTCGACACTCCGGGATGAGACGATCGAGCTTGCCCGCACCTTCGACGGGATCATTCTCGGTCCCCAGTCGCACATGGACTATCCGCCCCGCGACAAGGGCGGCGTGAACGTCTCGGCCGGCTTCCGTGTCAAGCTCGATCTTTACGCCAATGTGCGCCCGGCACGCTCCCGCGCGTTTTTGAACGATGCGAAGGAGATGGACCTCGTGATCATGCGTGAGGCGACCGAAGGCTTCTATCCGGACCGCAACATGTATGCCGGGACGGGCGAATTCATGCCGACGCCGGATGTCGCCCTCTCGGTCCGCAAGATCACCGCGAATGCCTGCGAGCGCATAGCGCGCCAGGCCTTTCTGCTTGCCATGAAGCGCGGCAGGAAGGTCACGGCCGTCCACAAGGCCAATAATTTCATTCTGACGGATGGCCTATTTCTGCAACAGGTGCGCAAGGTCGCCGCCGAATTCCCGGAAGTCAGGCTCAACGACGTCATCATCGATGCCATGGCGGCGCATCTCGTGCGCGACCCGTCGCGCTATGACGTGATCGTCGCAACGAACTTCTATTCTGACATTCTTTCCGACCTCGCGAGCGAGCTTTCCGGCAGCCTCGGCCTGGCCGGTTCCATCAACGCCAACGCCGAGACCGGCCTCGTCTGCGCGCAGGCACAGCACGGCTCGGCGCCCGATATCCAGAACCAGAACATCGCCAACCCGACGTCGCTCATCCTCTCGGCAGCGATGATGCTGAGCTGGCTCGGCGAGCAGCGCGGCCTTCCGCAATTCGAGGCCGCCGGCGCAGAGATCGAGCGAGCCGTGGACGAGGTCCTCGCCAATCCGGCGACGCGCACGCGCGATCTCGGCGGCAACACCAACACAGACACCTTTGGCTCACTCGTGGCCCGGGCTGTCCAAAATCGCGGCGGCGACCGAAAGGCCGTCAATGCCTAAGCGTTTGCACTTTTGATTTTATAAATCCAAAGTGCAAAGTCGGAGGTCGCGAGGGCGCGGAGTGGCCCTCGCGCAAATGCCCGGAGGAGCTTTGGAGCACGGGCGCTATTGGGAGATCAGACTATGAACAGGCAACACACCGTCCGCTCGACAGCTTTCGCCGTCACCGCGGCATTCATGACCGCGTTTGCAGCCACTGCATCCGCACAGGAAGTACCGGCCGGCTATCCGGCAGACTATGCCGACCTCATCGCCAAGGCGAAGGAGGAGGGCACCGTGTCCGTCTACACCTCTACGGACGCTGCCCAGTCGCAAAAACTGCAGGATGGCTTCACCAAGAAATACGGCATCAAGATCGCGTATAACGACCTCGGCACGAACGGCACCTATAACCAGGTGATATCCGAGGCCGCGGCCGGCCAGACGACAGCCGATGTCGTCTGGAGCTCGGCCATGGACCTGCAGATGACGCTGGTTCAGGACGGTTACGGCATGGAATACGCCTCACCGGAGGCGGGCCAGCTGCCGGGTTGGGCAAACTACAAGAACACACTCTACGCCACGACCGTCGAGCCGATCGGCGTGATCTACAACACCAAGGCCCTGTCGGAAGACAAGCTGCCGAAGACCTATGCGGACATGATCACCTTCCTGAAGGAAAACAAGGACATGCTGCAGGGCAAGGTGGCGACCTTCGATCCTGAGAAGAGCGGCTCCGGCTTCCTTCATCATTCCAACGATGCTCGCAACCGCGAGGACTTCTGGGATCTCGCCAGGGCCATGGGCGACGACGGGGCCAAAATCTATTCGAGCTCCGGAGGAATGAAGGAAACGGTCGTTTCCGGCGAAAACATCATCGCCATCAACATCATCGGCTCCTATGCGCTCGACTGGGTCAAGGAAAGCCCGAACCTCGGCGTCCATTTCGCCAGTGACTATACGCCGGCCTTCTCGCGTCTGGCGCTTATCACCAAGGATGCACCGCATTGGAACGCCGCGAAGCTCTTCGTCGACTACATGCTCTCGGCCAAGGGCCAGTCGCTTCTCGCGGAAGGCGGACTTCCCTCGGTCCGCGAGGATGTGACCTCCGGCCTCAACGTCAAGACGCTCAACGAGCGTGTGGGCGGCGGTCTCAAGCCGATTGCGGTCGATGAAGGCGTGCTCGAATACATGGACCAGATGAAACGCGTCCAGTTCTTCAACGACTGGAAGGAAGCGCTCGGTCGCTGATGCTTCGCTCGCCGCGGCGCCATCGGCGCCGCGGCTCCGCCCCCCGTTTGCGAGAGGCAAGGAATGTCTACCCACGCTCAAGCACCGGCCGCAGTCGAGCTTTCAAAGGCCGCAGCCGAAAAGAAATATCCGGCGAGAATGCCCCGCCACGGCAATGCGAGCACCTACAGGCGCGTCGTCATCGGCCTGCTCGCAATCGCGGTGCTGGCGCCGGTCGGCCTGATCATCTACCAGAGCTTCCTGACGGCTGCCTTCTTCAGCCCGCGCGCCAAGTTCGGGTTCGATGCCTATCGCTACGTCTTCTCCGACAAGAATTTCTACAAAGCCCTCGGCACGACGGCGATCTTCTCGTTCGGGATGGTCGCAATCGCGGTACCACTCGGCGGCCTGTTGGCCTTTCTGATCACGAGAACCGACGTGAGGGCCAAGCGCCTCCTTGAGGTCCTCGTTCTCGTGCCGATGTTCATCTCGTCCATCGTGCTCGCCTTCGGCTACACCGTCTCGGTCGGTCCGACGGGCTTCGTCTCCCTCTTCGTCCGCGACATCATCGGCGTTGTTCCCTGGAACATTTACAGCCTGCCGGGCATGATCCTGATCGCTGGCCTCAGCCACGTGCCGCACGTCTATCTTTACGTGTCCTCGGCCATGCGCAATCTGCCGTCCGACCTCGAGGAAGCTGCGCGCACGACCGGCGCATCGATATGGCAGGTCTCGCGTGACGTGACCCTGCCCATGGTTCTGCCGGCTCTGATCTTTGCTGCCGCGCTCAACATCCTGCTTGGCTTCGAGACCTTCGGCATTCCGCTTGTGCTCGGGGATCCCAACGGCATCATGGTGCTGACCACGTATATCTACAAACTGACGACGCTGTTCGGTACGCCAACCTACCAGCTTATGGCAGTGGTCGCCGTCGTCCTGGTCCTGATCACACTTCCGCTCGTATGGATGCAGCGCAAGCTTTTGCGCAATGCCCGCAAATATGCGGCGATGGGCGGAAAGGGTGCGCGTGTCTCTACCCTCAAGCTAGGCAACAGCGGCCAGATCATCGCTCTCTCGATCATCGGCCTGTGGCTCTTCGTGTCGGTTGTCCTGCCGATCGGCGGAATTACCGTGCGCGCCTTTGTCGACGCCTGGGGAGAGGGGGTCAACCTGTGGTCCCAGCTCACCTTCTCGAACTTCAGCCGCATGCTGGAAGTGCCGAGCCTCTATAACGGTATCATCAACACGATTGTGCTTTCGGTGGTCGGCGGTGCCGTGGCAGTCGCAATCTACCTAGCCGTCGGCCTCGCCGGTCACCGCAACTGGGGCATGTCGAACACGGTGCTGGACTACATCGTGTTGCTGCCCCGCGCGCTTCCGGGCCTGGTGGTCGGTCTCGCCTTCTTCTGGGTTTTCCTGTTCGTGCCCTTGTTGACGCCCTTGCGGCCGACACTCGTCAGCCTCTTTGTCGCCTATCTCGTCGTCGGCCTCTCCTACGGTCTGCGCCTGCTGCAGGGCACGCTGATCCAGGTGGCTCCGGAACTCGAGGAATCGGCGCGCACGACCGGCGCGACAATCGGCCGGACATGGAAGGACGTGGTTATTCCAATCGTCCGTCCGGGCCTCGCCGGCGCCTGGGCGCTGATCATGATCATCTTCCTTCGCGAATATGCGACGGGCGTCTATCTCATGGGCGCAGGCACTGAAGTGATCGGCTCGCTGATGGTCTCGCTTCTGCAGACCGGCGCGATGAACACGATCGCCGCGCTCGCCCTCATCAGCATCGTATTGACGGGCGCAGGCCTCGCACTCGCCCTCCGTTTGGGAGCAAAAATCCATGACTGAACTCGTTGTCAGCAATGTCCAGAAATGGCTCGGCGGCCTGCAGATCCTCAAAGGCGCCTCCTTTACCGCACAGCGGGGGTCGATCGTCGCTCTTCTCGGAGCCTCCGGCAGCGGCAAGACCACGCTTCTGCGCTGCGTCGCGGGGCTCGAGCAGCCGGAAGTCGGCCAGATCGTGATCGGGGGGAAAACGGTCCTCGACGGCGAGAACAAGCTGGCCTTGCCGCCGGAACAGCGCAATATCGGCCTCGTCTTCCAGTCCTACGCGCTATGGCCGCATCGGACCGTCAAGGAGAATGTCGGCTACGGCCTCAAACTCCGGGGCGTCGCGCCGGCGGATCTCGAAAGGCGCGTTCAGGCGATCCTGGAGCGCATGGGTCTCGGGCATCTCGCCGATCGCTTTCCCTCGCAGCTTTCCGGCGGGCAGCAGCAGCGTGTCGCGATCTGCCGCGCGCTCGTCTACGAACCGCGCGTTCTGCTGCTCGACGAGCCGCTCTCGAACCTCGATGCGAAGCTGCGCGAGGAGGCGCGTTACTGGATCCGCAAGCTCATCCTCGATCTCGAGATCTGCGCCATCCTCGTCACCCACGACCAGAGCGAGGCGCTGGCTGCCGCCGACAATATTCTCCTGCTGCAGGACGGGCGCATCGTCCAGCAAGGCGGACCGCAGGAGATCTATTCCAACCCGAACAGCTTCTATTCGGCCGATTTCCTTGGCGCCAACAATATCGTCAAGGCAAAGGTGAAGACGGTTGAAGGCAGGGCGACGGTCATCGGCGGCGACAACTGGAGCCTCGACGGAACGGTGCGCGAAGCGTCGGGCTTGTCGGCATCGCAAGACGCGCGCGCGGTGATACGTGTCGAACAGATCAGCGTCAGCGACCAGCCGGATGCCAATGCGCTCGAGATGAACCTCGACGACAGCATCTATCTCGGAGACAGGTGGGAATACCGTCTGCGCCGCGGCGATTTTGTTGCCAAGGCACATGGCGCCAAGCAGCTGTCTTCCGGGACGGTCTGGGCACGCATTCCACCCGAAAGTGTCTGGGTGTTTTCGGCGGGCCAGCAGTAGCAGGCCCGAAGCGGCGGCCGCCACCTCTTTTCCAGGATCGACAAATGACGACACAGCCGAGAATCGCGCTCATTCACGCGACACCGATTGCCATGGATCCGATCAAGGCGGCCTTCGACAAGGCCTGGCCGGACGCCGAGTGGGTGAACATTCTCGAGGACAGCCTTTCCCCTGACAGGGCGAGGGACGGGGCCTTAACCGAGCAGATGACGGATCGCATCGTAGCATTGGCCAGATATGCGCGCATGATCGGCAGCGATGCGGTCCTGTTCACCTGTTCGTCCTTCGGCACCGCCATCGAACGGGCTGCATCAACGCTTGATATCCCCGTCCTCAAGCCGAACGAGGCGATGTTCGAGACCGCCATCCGCAAGGGCGGGCGAACGGCAATGCTCTACACGTTTCCGCCCGCGAGGGAGGGAATGGAAGCCGAATTCCGCGAGGAGGCCGCCCGTGTGGACCCGTCCGCCGAAATTGAAAGCTTCCTCGTCGAGGGCGCGATCGGAGCCGTGAGGGCCGGTGACGAGGCGACGCACAACCGGCTGGTGGCGGAGGCCGCTGCCAGGCTTGAGGGCTTTGACGCGATCACGCTTGCGCATTTCTCGACGGCGCGGGCGTTTCAGGCGGTGCAGGCGGTCACGACCATTCCCGTGCTGAACAGCCCCGACGCCGCCGTTGCCAAGCTTCGCCGTTTGCTCGGCTAGGTCGCGAACGCGTGTCATCGAGGAGCGGCTGGCTTCGAGCGCAGCGTCATTGTCAGCCCTTCGTCGTAGAACTGAAAGAGAGTAGAACCGATGCTTCTCGGGGTCATTGCGGACGATTTCACCGGGGCGAGCGACATCGCCAACACGATCGCGAAGGGCCTGCCGGGGCAGGGCGGCCTTCGCACCGTGCAATGTCTAGGTGTTCCGAGCGCTGCGGCCGACGCGAAGGTCGAGGCGGGCGTGATTGCGCTGAAGAGCCGCTCCATCGATGCGGCCGTAGCCGTCGAGCAATCGCTGGAAGCGCTGAGATGGCTGCTCGATCAGGGCTGCGAACAGATCGTCTTCAAATATTGCTCGACGTTCGATTCCACGCCGGCCGGAAACATCGGTCCGGTCGCGGAGGCGCTCGCCGACGCGCTTGCCGTGAAGGGTGTCGTCGTCTGCCCGGCATTCCCAGGGGCCGGACGCACGTTATATCAGGGGCATATCTTTGTAAAAGATCGTCTTCTTGACGAGTCTGGTCTGGAGAAGCACCCGCTCAATCCAATGACCGATGCCGATATCCGCCGTTGGCTACGGCTGCAGACGACCTCGGATGTCGGACATGTCGACATTGCCACCGTCCGCAGCGGGACTTCGGCGATCGAGGCCGTCTTGCGCAGGCATGGCGATGACAACCATGCTCTCGTAGTCGTCGATGCGATCACCGATGACGACCTCGTCGTGATCGGCAAGGCTGTCGCCGATCATCGCCTTGTCACGGGAGGCTCCGGAATTGCGATCGGGCTGCCGGCAAATTTTATCGCCCGCGGGTTAGCCAAGGGACAGAGTTCGGTGAGCTTCGGCGTCGATGGTCCGGAGGCCATTCTTGCCGGCAGCTGTTCCGGCGCGACCCGGGAACAGGTGGACCACCATCGGAATTCTTATCCGACGCTTGCCATCGATGTTGCCGGCGTCATGAATGGAACGGTGACGACGGTCGACCTGACTTCGTTCCTGCTTGCCAACCGGGGAAAGGCACCACTCGTCTATTCCTCGGGCACCCCTGACGAGGTTCAGGCGATCCAGGCGCGCTTTGGCCGGGAAAAGGTCGCCGAAGCCCTCGACAATCTCTTTGCTGAGACGGCACGGGAACTGATTGGCGCGGGCATACGCCGGCTGGTCGTTGCCGGCGGGGAAACATCGGGCGCGGTGGTTTCGGCGCTCGATCTTGGTACGCTGACAATCGGGTCTGAGATCGACCCGGGGGTCCCGGTCCTTCTGTCGAAAGGAGATGAACCGGTGGCGCTCGCGCTGAAGTCAGGGAACTTCGGCGCCCCGGATTTTTTCACAAAGGCCTTGGAGAGGCTTGCAGGACGATGAGTGCAGAAAACAAGCTCCGCGAGGACATCGTGGACGGCGTGCTTGCGAGCAGCCGCGACCTGCGTTGACGACGTGCAAGGCCACGCAAGGCTTTACTCAATCAAGAAGAATGAAGGAGATGGCGATGATCGTCACGACCAATCCGGCCACCGGCGAGGAACTTGCCCGCTACGAACTCCATGACGATGCCTTTGTCGATGCAGCGCTTTCGGCCGCCGCAAAGACGCAAAAGGCGTGGCGCAAGAAGCCTGTCCAAGAGCGGGTTCGACTGCTTGGCGCCATGGCCGGAGTGCTGCGTGCCGGCAAGTCGCGCTATGCTGAGATGATCACGCGCGAGATGGGCAAGCCGATCGTCGAGGCTGAGGCGGAAATCGAAAAATGTGCCTACAACTGCGACTTCTATGCCGAGCACGCGGCGCAATACCTCGCCGACGAAACGGTCGCCTCGAATGCGTCCGAAAGCGCCGTCGTCTTCGAGCCGCTTGGTGTTGTCCTCGCCATCATGCCCTGGAACTATCCCTTCTGGCAGTTTTTTCGTTTTGCAGCGCCGGCTTTCGCCGCGGGGAACGGTGCCGTACTGAAGCACGCGAACAATGTGCCGGAATGTGCACTCGCCATCGAGGAAATCATGCGCGAGGCAGGTTGCCCGGAGGGCCTCTTTGCCACCCTGCTGATCGAGCCGGCCAAAGTGGCCGGCATCATTGCGGACGACAGGATCGCAGCTGTCACGCTGACGGGCTCCACCGAAGTGGGCGCCATCGTTGCGTCGCAGGCCGGCAACGCGCTGAAAAAGCAGGTGCTGGAACTCGGTGGCTCCGACCCCTTCATCGTGCTTGCCGACGCCGATCTCGAAGAGGCGACAAACGTCGCGGTCAAGGCGCGCTACATCAATGTCGGGCAGTCCTGTGTCAACGCCAAGCGCTTCATCGTCGAAGAAGCGATCGCCGACCGTTTCGTCGAGCTCTTCTGCGAGAAAGCCGCGCAACTGAAGTTGGGCGATCCCATGGAGCGCGATACCGGTATCGGTCCGATGGCACGGGAAAACCTGATGAGCAGCCTGCACGCACAGGTCGAAAAGACAATTGCGGCGGGCGCTGAATGCAGGCTCGGCGGCGCGCCGCTGAACCGGCCAGGCTATTTTTATCCGCCGACCGTGCTCGATCATGTGCGCCCGGAGATGGCCGCCTTCTGCGAGGAGACCTTTGGACCGGTCGCGGCCATCGTCCGCGTCAGAGATGCCGAAGAAGCGGTTCGGCTGGCCAATCAGACCGAATATGGTCTCGGCTCGGCGATCTGGACCGCAGATGTAGAGCGTGCACGCCGGCTCGCGCGCGAGATCGACGCGGGCGCTGTCTTCATCAACGGCATGGTCGCCTCCGACCCCCGATACCCCTTCGGCGGGATCAAGCGTTCAGGCTACGGCCGCGAGCTCGGTGTCTACGGCATCCGCGAGTTCGTCAACATCAAGACCGTCTGGATCGGCCCGGCCAACGCAGCCCAGCCTGTCGCCAAGGCGCCGGAATAAGGAGAACCCAGATGACCCAGCCAGCAATCCTTCGCCCAAAGGAGCTCAAGAGCAATGATCGTGGCAACGGCGCCCGCACGACGCCGCTCGTGACGCGCAAATGCGGCTCGACCACCATGATCAACGGCATCACCGCTTTCGACCCTAGCGCCGCGATCGGTCTTCACAAACATAATTGCGAAGAGAGCGTGATGGTCCTCGACGGGCAGGCCATTGCCGAAATCGACGGGGTCCGATACCCGCTCGGACCCAACGACACGACCTGGATCCCGGCAAACGTTCCCCATCGCTTCATCAATGCGTCTGAGACCGAGCCAATGCGCATTTTCTGGATCTATGCCTCCATAGATGCGACCCGGACCATGATCGCTACCGGAGAGGAGCGTCCGATCGATGCGGAACACCATCAGCAGGGAGCGAAATCATGATCGTTGAAGTCGCGGAGATTTCCGTCAAACCCGGCAGCGAGGCGCAATTCGAAGCGGGCGTGTCACGAGCGGCGCCCCTGTTTCTGAGGGCGAAAGGCTGCCACGGCGTGGCGCTGCACCGGGTCGTCGAGACGCCGCATCTTTATCGTCTGCTGGTCAAATGGGAGACGGTCGACGATCACATGGTCGGCTTCCGCAATTCTGATGATTTCCAGGAGTGGCGGCGTCTCGTCGGCCCATATTTCGACGGCGCGCCAAAGGTGACCCATTCCGAAGGAGTGGCTTTGCTCAGAAAGGGCGGGCAGGAGCGCTGACGCCTGGGTTGTGACCGGCGCGAATCAGCCGAGCATTCCAGCAGTAACCGTGTCGCAGATCTTATAGATCGATGACCTGACGGTCGCACGCGGCAAAGGCACCCGAGAAGAAAGCCTGGACTTCCTGTTCCATGGCGGCGAGTGCGGCGTCGGTGCGCGACGGATCGTGGTGGAACATGGCGAGGCGCGTGACGCCTGCGGCTTTGGCGAGCTTTGATCCATGCATCCCGGTCGAGTGTCCGTAGCCGCGAAAGGTCGGCATCTCGCTTTCCAGATAGGTGCAGTCATAGATCATCAGATCGGCTCCGGCGATGAATTCGAGGAGTGCGGGGTCGAGAATCCCGGGTTCGTGTTCCGTGTCGTAGACGAGCGCGACCGCCCGTCCGCCCCATTCGATACGGTAGCCGACACATCCCCCGGGATGCACGAGGCTCATGGTGCGAATGGAAATTTCTTCTCGCGGCGATAGTGTTTCACCCGGACGGAAATCGACGGTGTCGAGGCTCGCCTGGCAGATGCCCGTTCCGACCGGGAACCATGGCGGTCTCATGAACTCGTTGATCATTTCGGCCGTGGACATCGTGCCGTGGAGATGGCCGGACCAGAAGCGGACGGCGGAGCTGCAGCGGTAGATCGGCTTGAAATAGGGCAGGCCGATGATGTGATCGTAATGGGTGTGGGTGAAAAAAACGTCGAACTCGGCGATACCTTCGGACATCAGCGACAGCCCGGCCTCGCGCAGGCCCGAGCCCGCGTCGAATAACAACACCTCTTTGCCGCAGCGAATTTCGATGCAGGGCGTATTTCCTCCGTAGTGCAGGAACTGCTCGCCGGAAACCGGCAAGCTGCCTCTTACGCCCCAAAACTTCACTCGAAATGTATCGTCCTGCATTCCGTTCCGGCTTTATCCTGCCTGCCGTGGCATTTTGCCCGGGCGTAGTGATTAGACAAGCACAAATCATGAGGGTCCTGCAATGCCATTGGCGCCGTCGCGCACGCATTGCATGGCGAGAAGAGAAATCTATCCATCGAAGCGAAGGTGCTTTATCCGTCGTAATCGGCTGAAAATCGCTCTAGCCTGGAAATCAGCAACAGATGTCGCCTCTAGGAGTTTGGCAACGATGGTGCAGCCGGCCGACAGGGAATTTTATGCGGGCCTTCCTCTTTTCGAGGCATTCGAAGGGGTCGCCGACGAGGCCAACTACCGGCCCTTGCCCGACGGCTGGTGGCTCGCCGTTGCCGATATCGTTAATTCGACGGGAGCGATCGCCGAAGGGCGATACAAGAGCGTGAACATGGCGGGCGCGAGCGTCATCTCGGCGCTCATGAACGGGCTCGACGAGAAAAACCTCGCATTCGTCTTCGGTGGCGACGGGGCGCTCGCTGCCGTGCCCGGAACGCTGGCGGCAAAAGCGAGGGACGTGCTCGCCGCGGCCAAGACATGGGTGGCGGAGGAACTGGGCCTTGAGCTTCGCGCCGCAATCGTCCCGGTATCCGACGTGCGCGCCAGCGGGTTCGACATGCGTGTCGCCCGCTTCAAGGCCAGCGAGGAGGTCTCCTACGCCATGTTTTCCGGCGGTGGTGCCAGTTGGGCGGAAGCGGAAATGAAGGCGGGCCGCTACCAGATCGAGGCCGCGCCGCCCGGCACGAGACCCGACCTGACAGGATTGTCATGCCGCTGGAATCCGATCGTCTCGCACCACGGAGCGATCGTCTCCATTATCGCGGTGCCGGGGGAGCGGGGCATCGGTCCGGAATACCAGGCGCTGATCGGCGACATCGTGTCCCTGGCCGAGGGGGAGGAGCGAGGCGGGCACCCGGTACCGGAAAAAGGACCCGAGCCGCACCTTTCCGTGCGCGGCATTACGGTGGAATCGCGCGCCGTCGCGCCGAGCGGCCGGCGCTTCCTCGCCTGGTCCTTCGTTGCGGCGCAGAGCCTTGCACTGTTTCTCTGTTTCAGGCTCGGCATCAATTTCGGACCGTTCGACGTCAAGCGATACGCGCGCGACCTCGCCAGCAATTCGGACTTCCGCAAGTTCGACGACGCGCTGAAGATGACGATCGACGTCAGTCTCGATCGGCTGCGCCGTATCGAGGAACGGCTGAAGCAGGGAGCGGCGGCGGGCATATGCCGCTACGGGCTGCACCGGCAGGATTCGGCGCTGATGACGTGCATCGTTCCGAGCCCGATGAGCAGGGACCACATGCACTTCATCGACGGTGCGGCCGGCGGCTACGCGGTGGCCGCCCGGAACCTGAAGGCCGGTCTTGCCGAAGCGGACCTGTCGAGCACCGGGGATACTCCCCCCGCGGTCAAGCCTTGACGATGTGCTCGGCAGCAAGGCCGTGGCGCGCGAAGACGTTGCGCGTGTCGACGATCAGCGGCGACCAGTCGGCAAGCGCGGCATAGTCGAGAGCGTCGTGGTCGGTCGCGATAAGCACGGCATCGAAGCCGCGAACCGTCGCTTCGTCGAAGACGATCGACCGCCGGCCCTTCAAGGCCATGTGTTCTCGGGTCGAGGGAATTTCATCCACATGGGGGTCGTAGAAGGCGGCCTTGCCGCCACGCTCCTCGATGAGTTCTATCAGCTTCAGGGAGGGGCTTTCACGAATATCCGGAACATTCTTCTTGTAGGCAAGGCCGATGACGAGGACCGTAGAGCGGCTGAGCGCTTTTCCCTCCCGCCGGTCGAGCGCCTCGGCGAGCCTCGCCACAACGTGACGGGGCATTGCCGAATTGATCTCGCCGGCGAGCTCGATGAAGCGCGTCGGCAGCTCGTACTCTCGGGATTTCCATGTCAGATAAAAAGGATCGATGGGAATGCAGTGGCCGCCGAGCCCGGGTCCCGGATAGAAGGGCATGTAGCCGAAGGGCTTCGTCTTGGCGGCATCGATCACCTCCCAGACATCGATGCCCATCGCCTCGTAGACGACCTTTAGTTCGTTCACGAGGGCGATGTTGACGGCGCGGAAGATATTCTCGGTCAGTTTCACCGCCTCTGCGGTCGCGTTGGACGAGACCGGAACCACCGTCGTGACCACGGCGGCATAGAACCGCTCCATCAGCGCTGCGGCCGTTGGGCCGTCTCCGGCCACGACCTTGGGGATGCTCGTGGTCTCGTAAGCGCGATTGCCCGGGTCTTCCCGCTCCGGCGAGAATCCGATGAAGAAGTCGGCGCCGGACTTGAGCCCCGTTTCCTCCAGGATGGAGCGCACGATACCGTCGGTGGTGCCGGGATAGGTGGTCGACTCCAGAACGACGAGCTGACCCGGCCGCAAGCGGTCAGCGATCTCGCGCGACGTATTCTCCACGAAGGAGAGGTCGGGATCGCGGTGCCTGGTGAGCGGCGTCGGCACGCAGATGATGATGACGTCGCAAAGGCCAAGGTCCGAAAAGTCGGTCGTGGAGCGGAACCGCCCGGCGCCGGCTTCACGGGTAAGCGCCGCGTCCGAAACCGCTTCGATATAGGAGCTCCCGGCGTCGAGCGCGACGATCTTGCCCGGGTCTATGTCGAAACCGGTGACATGGAAGCCGGAGCGCGCGATTGCAACGGCAAGCGGCAGGCCGACATAGCCGAGGCCGATCACACCGACGCGGGCGGTGCGGCGGGAGATCGATTCGAGCAGCCTGTCGTGATGCGGAGAGGTCAAGATTGGCTTCCAGTTCTGTTGCCGGGAGGGCCGCTTCAGCGATCCGGCTGCGGAGCCCGGTGCCGTTTTGTTGGCGGGAAAGCCACCGCAAGTCAAGCGCGGCGCGCCGTCAGCGAAGCCGCACGTCTCAAGGCCTGCGTCGTTTTGTCTGGCCCGGGCAGGCGCGCGGTCGTGAGGGACCCCAGCAATTTCAGGGTGCAATGCGCAGGGCTGTTGCGTGTACGATCCGGGAACGATCAAAAATCGCTCGTGGTCTCTGGAAAATGTGCTCCCCGGTGAATATCTGCAGGAGCGCAGCGGTGACCCGATCGCTGCACGAACGGCCGCGGGAGGCGGCGGAAGCCTTCTTTCACCGACGGGTACCCACTTCAGTGCTACCGCGAGCGAGCGATCGCTGCTTCGCGGTCGGCGCCGGTGGCGACCGTTGCCGCGACGATGAGGACATGGCATGAGCCCGATCAACGACAACGTTTCCCAAATCCTCCTGGACAAGGTCGCCGACTGGCTCATGCGAACCTCGCTCAGCGACGAAACACTCGAAACCATCGTGCGCGGTTTCTGTGAGCGGTTGGCGGCGGCGGGCCTGCCGCTCATGCGCGTCCATCTGTCTTTCTCGATGCTTCACCCGCTTTACGACGCCCTCGGCTTCACCTGGTGGCGAGGTCAGGGTGTCGAGGTGAGCGGTCTGCGCCATGAGGAATTGGCGCTCAATCCCGAGCGATTCCTGCACAGCCCGTATTATTACCTTCTCAGCAACAATCTCGATCATGTCAGGCGCCGGATCGATCCCGCCTTGCCCTCGGAGTTTCCGATTCTGGACGAGCTGAAGGAGCAGGGAGCGACCGACTACATAGCCTTCATGCAACCTCTTGGAGCCGAATCCGAACACGGAATGGTCGGCTCGTGGACGACGGACCGCCAGGGTGGTTTCAGCGACGACGTCATTGCGGCCCTTCTCAGACTTCAGAATCATCTGGCGATCGCTGCCAAAGTGGCCGTGCTCGGCAAGCTCGCCGACAACATGCTGACCACCTATCTTGGCGCCAATGCCGGGCGCCGCGTGATGAGCGGCCAGGTCCGGCGGGGCGACGGCGAGACGGTACGCGCAGTTCTCGTCATGGCGGATATGCGCCAGTCGACGATGCTTGCCGAAAAGGAAGGCCGGCAGGCCTATATCGAGTCGTTGAACGGATTCTTCGACGCGATCGCCACGCCCTTCAACCGCAACGGCGGACAGATACTGAGCTTCATCGGCGACGGCTTCATCGGCGTCTACCCCTGCGGCCGGCACAAGGAGCCGTCGGAGATGGCCAGCCGCGAGGCATTCGCCGCCGTGGGCGCGGCGACGGCGCGCATGGCCGCCCTCAACGCGGAACGCAGGACTCAGGGCCGCGACCCGATCGGCTACGGCATCGCCCTGCATGTCGGAAACGTCATGTTCGGCAATGTCGGCCTGCGCGACCGACTGACCTTCTCGGTGTTCGGCTCTGCGGTGAACGAGGTTCAGCGGCTGCAGAATCTGACGAAGAAATATGACCACAGCGTCGTCGCGAGCGAGGCCTTCGTGAATTATTGCGGCGGGGAATGGCAAACGCTCGGGCAGGAGAAACTGCGCGGGGTTCGTCAGAAGTTCACGGTCCTCTACCCGCGGGATACCGCACTTGCCGCAATCGCGCAGGAGCGGGCATATGATGCAACCGAGGATGGACTTTCCGAGGCCGAGCATGTCATGTTGCTCTACCGCAACAAGAAGCGGCCGCCTGGCCCGCGCGGTCTGATCGACAAGATGCTGCAATGAGGGGACCGATGTTTCGTATAGCTCTGCTGGCCGCGGCGATTGCCCTGCCGAGTCTCACTTATGCCCAGTCGGCGGAGGAGCCGGCAGTCTACGAACGGAAATTGTTCGATGGTTTCGAGGGCACGGATTTCGCGCCTGAAGGGGGGCTCTACTATCGCAAGAATTTCGAGCAGAGCGCCGGCACATACGAGTTCCAGAGCGCCGTCAAACGCAGCGGCAACGGAGGGCTGAAGCTTAGCATCGTGCCGAATTGCCCTGCGGATCACGACGGCTGCAGCGAACGCGCGGAGATCTGGGAAAAGACCGAGTTGCGGGTGCCCTACGACAAGGGGGTCTGGTACGGCTTCTCGGTAAAGTTCGACGATCCGGTGCCGAGCGACGACCACCGCTATCTCATCGCACAGTGGAAGCGAGAGATCGATCCCGGTGCCGAGGGCGACTTCAGCCCCTTTCTGGCGCTGCGCATGAATTTTGGAAAGCTCTTCGCCACGGTCGAAACCAACGATCTGCCTCCGGTCACCGCCGGCCCTGATGGCGTAGCGGCGCGTTGCGCCCCAGGCCAGGCGCCGGTCTGGCTCCGTCCGGAAGTCAACCAGATGCGCATGCTGGTGGCAACCGACGGCAACTGGAAGCCGGAAGACGGCAGCCTCTTCAATTCATGCACGGACGGGATCACCATTACCAACCATGGCAATCCCTTACCGGATCCGAAGTCCGGCTGGATCGATTTCGTCGTCTTCACGAAACCCGGCCCCGACGGCTCGGGCCATATAGAGCTCTTTGCCAACGGCCAGCCGATCGTCTCCGTCAAAGGCCATGTGGGCCATGCGGACAAGGGTCTCGGTGAGAACCAGTACTTCAAGTTCGGACCTTATCGGGCCGCCGATACGACCGATTGGACGCTCTATTACGACGATTTCCGGCGTTCCCCGCGCTGCGAGGACGTCCTGACCAACGGCAGCTGCCCGTTCTCTTAATGCCGCTCCACGCTTCCTGACCTTCCGGTGGCCTGCTGGACAGCCCGTTTAACCTAGGCTACTGTTTTTGAGTGGCAAAAAGTTACGGTGCCTCCGGCGGGGCTAGCTTTGCACGCGGGGTCAGACGCGCGGCGCTGCAGGAAGTGGCTGCATGATTTTATTTTGGGGGCGGCCTCGAGTTGGAATTGTGCAGGAGGGGTATTGAGGGAAGCGTGCTGCGATGACGTCAGGAGCGGACCTGCTGCGAGTTGAGGGTCTGCGGATCACATTCTCGGTGCTGGGCGGCGAGGTTGAAGCCGTTCGGGGAGCGAATTTCAGAATTCTGCCCGGAAGGGTGACGGCGCTCGTCGGCGAGTCCGGGTCCGGCAAGTCGGCCATCAGCCAGGCGATCATGGGCATCCTGCCGAGCGTGGCAAGCGTCGGCGGCCGGGTGTTGTTCAACGATCCCGAAGCCGAGGCAAAGGGCGTCGACCTGCTTTCGCTGGATACGGATGGGCGCGATATCCAGGAGATCCGCGGCGCACGCATCAGCAAGATCTTCCAGGAGCCGATGACCTCGTTGTCGCCGCTTCACACGATCGGCAACCAGATTTCGGAAGTGCTGAAGATCCATACGGATACCGACAAGGCAGGGCGCCGCGAGAGGACGGAGGAACTGCTCGGCTATGTCGGCTTTTCCGATCCGAAGCGGGCATACGACATGTATCCCTTCGAACTTTCCGGCGGCATGCGACAGCGCGCGATGATCGCGATGGCGCTGATCTGCCGACCGGCGCTGCTCATCGCGGACGAACCGACGACGGCCCTCGACGTGACGGTTCAGGCGCAAATATTGCAGCTTTTGCGCGAACTTCAAAGCAAGCTCAACATGGCCATGCTTCTGATCACCCACGATCTCGGGGTGGTTGCCAACATGGCCGACGAGGTGGTGGTTATCTACCATGGCGAGATCGTCGAGGCAGGACCTGTGGATGCGATCTTCCGTAATCCCCGGCATCCCTATCTCAAGGGTTTGATGGCTGCCGTGCCGCACTTCGACATGAAACCGGGCGAGCGGCTGAAGGCGTTGCGCGAGGTGCCGGTGAAGGCCGGCGCGATCGTCGGCGACCGCGAAGTCAAGAAAGCCGCGGGTCCCAATGTCCTCGTGTCCGTCCGCAACCTTTCGAAGACGTTTTCCACGCGCAGCTCCGGCTGGTTCGGCAGCGGCACCGCATATCGGCATCGCGCTGTCGACAATGTCAGCTTCGACATCCGCCGCGGTGAATGCCTCGGGCTCGTCGGCGAAAGCGGCTGCGGCAAGACGACCGTGAGCAAGATCCTGATGCGGGCCGTGACGCCTGACAAGGGCACGATTACCTTCGACGACGGGGAGGGCGCGCTCGACGTCCTGAAGCTCGACGGCGGGGAACTCAAGGCTTTGCGGGCGAAGATCCAGATGGTCTTCCAGGATCCCGTCTCGTCGCTTTCGCCGCGCATGACCGTAAAGAACATCCTCAGCGAGCCGCTGGAGATTCACGGCCGAGGGACGCCGAAATCGCGTGAGGAACACGTTCGTTCCCTTTTGCAGGCGGTCGGGCTCGACCAGCGCTTCATCAATCGCTATCCCCACAGCTTCTCCGGCGGCCAAAGGCAGCGCATCGGGATCGCCCGGGCGCTCGCGCTCGTGCCGCAGCTTCTGATCTGCGATGAACCCGTTTCTGCGCTCGATGTTTCGGTGCAGGCACAGATCCTCAATCTTCTCAAGGACTTGCAGAAAGAGCTCGGTCTGACGATGCTGTTCATCTCGCACAACCTCGCGGTCGTCGACTACATGGCCGACCGGATCGCGGTCATGTGCGCGGGCCGGATCGTGGAGCTGGCGCCGCGCGAGGTGCTGATGCGCAATCCGGTCCACCCCTACACGAAGTCGCTCCTCGCCGCGGTTCCTTATCCCGACCTCGACCGTAAGCTCGACTTCGATTCACTTGCGGCGAGCGGCGGATCGGACCAGGAGCGCTGGGGCGCGCAATTTTCCGACGGCGGCGAGAACGGTGCTCTTATTCCCGCCGACCTCGGTGGCGGGCACTATGTCCTCGCCCGCGAATCGGTGGATGCTAGGGAGTTACGCCGATGATCACCCGAAGAACCGCGCTTGGCATTCTCGCGTCGGCTGCGTTTCCAAAAGCAATGCTCGCGGCCGCAGGCGGAACCGACGCGCTCGCCGCCCTCGTTCAGGAAGGCAAGCTTCCGCCGGTCGGCGAACGATTGCCGAAGACGCCGAGGGTGATCGATGTCGCGGCGATGGGACGAAAGGCCGGCCGCCACGGCGGCACGATCCGCAGCCTGATCGGCAGTGCGAAGGACATTCGCCTGATGACGATCTACGGCTATACCCGCCTGGTCGGCTACGACGAGAAGCTCAATCTCCAGCCCGACATTCTCGAAAGCTACGAGACGGTCGAGGATCGTATCTTCACCTTTCATCTGCGCGAGGGCCACAAGTGGTCGGACGGCACGCCTTTGACGGCCGAGGACTTCCGCTACTGCTTCGAAGACGTGCTCCTCAACGAGAATCTGACCCCGGCCGGCCTGCCGCCGGCGATGGTCATGGACGGGCAGGCGCCTAAGTTCGAAATCGTCGACGAGCGAACGGTCCGCTATTCCTGGCCGATGCCGAACCCGGTCTTCCTGCAGGAACTCGCTGCACCACAGCCGCTGGTCGTCGTCATGCCCTCGGCCTATCTCAAGCAGTTCCACACAAAATATCAGGACGAGGACAAGCTGAAGACGTTCCTGAAGGAACAGCGGGTCAAGAAGTGGAGCCAGCTGCACATGCGGATGGCGCGCTCTTACCGGCCCGAAAATCCGGATTTGCCGACCCTCGACCCGTGGCGCAACACCACGCCCCTGCCGGCCGAACAGTTCATGTTCGAACGCAATCCCTATTACCATCGGGTGGACGAAAACGGCTTGCAATTGCCTTATATCGACCGGTTCGTGCTCAGCGTCAGTTCGTCCTCGCTCATTCCGGCGAAGGCCGGCACGGGCGAAAGCGACCTGCAGGCCTATGGGGTCGATTTCGTTGACTATACCTATCTCAAAGATGCGGAGAAGCGGCACCCGGTCGAGGTAAAGCTCTGGAAGAAGACGTCGGGGTCACGCCTGGCGCTGCTGCCGAACCTCAACTCTGCCGACCCGGTGTGGCGGCCGCTGCTCAGGGACGTGCGCGTCCGTCGTGCGCTGTCGCTTGCAATCGACCGTCGCGAAATCAACATGGCCGCATTTTATGGGCTGACGAAGGAAAGCGCCGACACTGTGCTGCCTGAAAGTCCTCTCTTCCGGCCCGAATTCGCGAATGCCTGGATCGCCCATGATCCGGAACAGGCGAACGCGCTGCTCGACGCGGCCGGACTGGCCAAGCGCGGCGGCGACGGAATCCGTATTCTTCCCGACGGCCGAAAGGCGCAGATCGTCGTAGAGACGGCCGGCGAAAGCACGCTCGATACCGATGTGCTGCAGCTCATAACCGATTACTGGCGCGAGGTCGGCATTTCGCTGTTCATTCGCACCTCGCAGCGCGATACCTTCCGCAGCCGCGCGGTCGGCGGCGAGATCATCATGTCGATGTGGTTCGGTCTCGACAACGGCGTGCCGACCGCGGACATGAGCCCCAGCCAGCTTGCACCGACCACGGACGACCAGCTGCAGTGGCCCGTCTGGGGTTTGAACTATATGTCGCATGGCGAAATGGGCGAGGCACCCGACCTTCCCGCGGTCGTCGAGCTCCTCGACCTGCTCAAGCGCTGGAGGCATTCCGCGGACGATGCCGAGCGGGCCGACATCTGGAGACAGATGTTGTCCATCTACACGGATCAGGTCTTCTCGATCGGGCTGGTCAACAGCTCGCTGCAGCCGATCCTCGTCACGAAGAAGCTGCGCAATTTCCCCGATGAAGGGTTGTACGGTTTCGACCCGACGAGCTACCTCGGCGCCTACAAGCCCGACACCTTTTGGCTGGAACAGGACGACTGAGATGCTGCGGTACATTCTCTGGCGCATCGCAGTCATGGTCCCGACGCTCCTCATCATCTCCGCGCTCGTCTTCGCCATCATCGAACTGCCCCCGGGCGACTATTTCGAAAGCTACATCGCCGAGATCAGGGCGCAGGGCGAGGGCGTCAACATGGAACAGATCGAGGCGCTGCGTAAGCAGTATGGCTTCGACCAGCCGCCGATCCTGCGCTATGTCCACTGGGTCGCGGGGATGCTCCAAGGCGATTTCGGTTATTCCTTCGAGTATGAATTGCCGGTGAGCGAGGTCGTCGGCGAGCGTCTGTGGCTCACGGTCCTGGTCTCCTTCGTCACCATCATCTTCACCTGGGTCATCGCGTTTCCGATCGGCCTCTATGCTGCCACGCACCAGTACAGCTGGGGCGACTACGGCCTGTCGCTGATCGGACTCATCGGCATCGCAATCCCGAATTTCATGCTGGCCCTGGTCCTCATGTATTTCGCCAATATCTGGTTCGGAACTTCGATCGGCCATTTGATGGACCAGAAGTATCTTTCCGAGCCGATGAGTTGGGAAAAGGCGAAGTCGATACTGGAGCATATCTGGATCCCGGTCATCATCGTCGGCGCGGCCGGTACCGCCGGCATGATCCGGCGCCTCAGGGCCAATCTGCTCGACGAACTCCAGAAGCAATATGTCGTGACCGCCCGCGCCAAGGGGCTTTCGCCCACGCGAACCCTGCTCAAATATCCGCTGCGCATGGCGCTCAATTTCTTCATTTCGGACATCGGGTCGATCCTGCCGGCGATCATTTCGGGTGCGGAAATCACGGCAATCGTGCTGTCCCTCGAAACCACCGGCCCGATGCTGATCAAGGCGCTGCAGAGCCAGGACATGTATCTCGCCGGGTCGTTCCTGATGTTCCTCGCGTTTCTCACCGTGATCGGAGTGCTGGTTTCCGATCTGGCGCTCGCCGTCCTCGATCCTCGAATTCGTCTGCAAGGCAGGAGCACAAAGTGACGTCACCGATCCCGGCGCCCGGCGAGCCCCTTCCGCACTACGTTTCGACCGCGCCCTTCGACCCCTATTCCGTGGAGGTCATGACCGAGGAGCAGGTGCGGGTGAACCAGGCATCGCAGCTGCGTCTGATGTGGTGGAAGTTCAAGCGCCACAAGGTCGCGCTCGTCTCGGGAATCTTCCTCGCGGTGCTCTACGGGATGATCCTGATCTGCGAGTTTCTCGCGCCCTACAACCTGCATACACGCAATGTCGATTTCATCTACGCGCCGCCGCAGAGCGTTCGCTTTTTCCACGAGGGTGAATTCGTCGGCCCCTTCGTCTACGGCCGGACGATGACGCTGGACATGGACACGCTGAAGCGCAACTACACGGACGATACGACGGCCGTCGAGCGGATCCGGTTCTTCTGCCGCGGGGACGACTACCGTTTCTGGGGTTTGTTCGAAAGCAATCTGCATCTGGTTTGCCCGGCGGAGGGAGGGCAGCTTTTCCTCCTGGGCACGGACCGTCTCGGCCGCGACGTGCTGTCGCGGATCATCTACGGCGCGCGGATCTCGCTGACGATCGGACTTCTCGGCATCACCGTCAGCTTCGTTCTCGGCATCGTCATCGGCGGGCTTGCCGGATATCATGGCGGGATCTTCGACCTTGTGGTTCAGAGACTGATCGAAGTCCTGCAGTCGATCCCGAGCATTCCGCTCTGGCTTTCCCTGGCGGCGATCATGCCGGCGACATGGAGCCCGCTTCTCATCTATCTGGGTATAACCGTCATCCTGGGCCTTCTCGATTGGACCGGCCTTGCGCGCGCCGTGCGCTCGAAGCTGCTGGCGCTCAGGGAGGAAGACTATGTCCTTGCCGCGCAGTTGATGGGCGCCAAAAGCGGACGCATCATAGGGCGCCACCTCGTTCCGGGCTTCATGTCCCATCTCATCGCCACGGCAACGATCTCCATACCCGGCATGATCCTTGGCGAAACGGCGCTGAGCTTCCTCGGCCTAGGCCTGCGTCCTCCGATAACCAGCTGGGGCATCCTGCTCACCGAGGCAAAGAGCGTCAGCGTCATTGCCTTCTATCCGTGGCTGCTTTTCCCCACGATCCCGGTCATTCTTGTGATATTGGCGTTCAACTTCCTGGGAGACGGGTTGCGCGACGCCGCCGATCCCTACAAATAAGCCCCGGTATCGCTGTTGGCTGCAAGCGATCGCTGCAATAGACTTCGACGTTTCTATCTTTGAGCGAAAGGTTTTTCGTATGACACGGCGCTTCGAGGATGCCCGCATCCTCATGTACAGCCACGATACCTTCGGGCTCGGCCATCTCAGACGTTGTCGCGCCATCGCCCATGCCCTGGTGGAAGATTACAGCGGACTGCAGATCCTGATCATCTCCGGTGCGACAATCGCCGGCGCCTTCGATTATCGCGCCCGCGTCGACTTCGTGAAGATTCCGAGCGTCATAAAGCTCCGAAACGGCGAATATACTTCGCTGGACCGCCACATCGAGCTGCACGAAACGTTGAAAATGCGGCAGTCGATCATCCGGTCGACGGCGGAAAACTTCCGGCCGGATATTTTCGTCGTCGACAAGGAGCCGATGGGCCTGCGCGGCGAGGTGGAGGATACGCTCGCCTACCTGAAGACGCACGGCACCAGGCTGGTGCTTGGCCTAAGGGAAGTGATGGACTCGCCGCACCTCCTGGAAGAGGAATGGAAGCGGCGCGACACGATGCGCAAGATCGAGCAGTTCTATGATTCGATTTGGGTCTACGGACCGCCGGATTTCTACGATCCGCTGGTCGGGCTCGACGTGCCCGTTGCCGTGCGCGATCGCATGAACTTCGTCGGCTTTCTGCAAAGAAGCGTTTCCCACGATGCGCTGCACGGCCATAAGCCGGAAGGCGACTACATACTGGTCACCACCGGCGGCGGCGGCGACGGAGCGGACCTCATCCATGACGTGATCCACGCCTATCAGGAGGATCCCGAACTCACGCATAACGCGCTCGTCGTCCTCGGCCCCTACATGCCCGCAAAGCAGCGCAACAAGCTGATCAAGAAGGGAAGCAAGATCCCATTCATCAAGATTATCGAGTTCGACAATCGCATGGAGGAACTGGTAGCCGGCGCCAGGGGTGTGGTGTCGATGGGCGGCTACAACACCTATTGCGAGATTCTCTCTTTCGACAAGCCTGCTCTGATCGTGCCGCGTCTTCAGCCACGCGAAGAACAATTGATCCGCGCCCAGCGTGCCTCCGCACTCGGGCTCGTCGACATGCTGCTTCCGCAGGAAGCGGAGGAGCCGCTGCGCCTTGCTGCGGCCCTGAAGGCGCTGCCGCAGCGCGCACCGCCGTCGCTCCGCGCCAATGGCCTGAGGCTGGAAGGCCTCGTCCACATATCCGACATCGTCGGCGAATGGCTCGATCATAGATCGAAGGAGCATTTGGCCGTCGTGAAAAGATCGAACTGAAGACACGTGTTACCGAAACCGAAGATCGCCGTCGTGCTGAAGGGTTATCCACGCCTTTCGGAAACGTTCATTGCGCAGGAACTGCTGGGCCTCGAAAGAGCAGGGCATGAGCTCGTCCTGGTCGCCCTGCGCCGTCCGACCGACAGGAAGCGCCATCCCGTCCATGACGAAATACGCGCGGCCGTCCATTACCTGCCTGAATATCTGCATGAGGAGCCGTGGCGCGTTCTCCGCGCGCTGGTGAAGACCGTCCGGAAGCCCGGCTTCCGGCGCGTGCTCGGGCCGTTCCTCCGGGACCTCGCGCGAGACGTTTCACGCAACCGCTTCCGCCGTCTCGGCCAGGCGCTGGTGCTCGTAACCGAATGGCCGGAAGACGCCGCGTGGCTGCATGCCCATTTCATTCACACGCCGGCCTCGGTAACGGACTATGCGAGCATCATCACCGGCATACCCTGGACTTGCTCCGCCCATGCAAAGGACATCTGGACCTCTGAGGATTGGGAGCTTTCGGGCAAGCTCGACCGGGCCCGCTGGACTGTGACCTGCACCCGAAGCGGCTATGAGCATCTGCGGGACCTGTCGAAGGACCAGACCCGGGTCCATCTGAGCTATCACGGCCTCGATCTCGATCGTTTCCCGGCCTTCGAAGGCGAGCATACCCGGCGCGACGGCTCGGATCCCGACGATCCGGTGCGCATCGTCAGCGTCGGGCGCGCCGTTCCCAAGAAGGGATATGACGTCCTCCTGAAGGCGCTGTCGTTGTTGCCTGCGGATGCCAACTGGCGCTTCGAGCACATCGGTGCGGGAGAGCTCACCGGCCGGCTCCAGGCGCTTGCTGCAAAGCTTGGCATCGAGGATCGCGTCCGCTGGCACGGGGCGCTCGATCAAAAGGACGTTTTGGACCGCTACCGCGAGGCCGACATCTTCGCACTGGCCTGTCGGGTGACGGCCAATGGCGACCGCGACGGGCTGCCGAATGTGCTCGTGGAAGCGTCGAGCCAGCGGCTTGCCTGTATCTCGACCGCAGTCTCCGGCATTCCCGAACTTCTTGAAGATGGCAAAAACGGGCTGGTGGTGCCGCCGGAAAGCCCGGAGCCTCTTGCCGCGGCACTGGAGCGGCTGATCCGCGACCCGGAGCTTCGCCGGCGACTTGGCGCCGCCGGCGAACGGCGCGTGCGCAACGAGTTCGACCATCACTCCAGCGTCGGTCAGCTGGTCGGGCTCTTCGAAAGCGAATGGAGAAGAAGCCCTTGAGCAGGCCCCGCGTCTTTTTCTATGTGCAGCATCTACTCGGTATCGGGCATCTGGCGCGCGCGAGCCGCATTGCCGGAGCGCTGGTCGAGCGGGATTTCGAGGTCACGATGGTGACCGGCGGCACGCCGGTGCCGGGCTTTCCGGGGGAAGGCGTGCAGACCGTGGCGCTACCGGCGGTGACTGCCGGCGACAAAGGGTTTTCCGGGCTTGTCGACGGCGACGGAAACCCGGTCACGGCCCTTTTTCAGGAGCACCGACGGGATCTGCTCATAGAGGCGTTCCGACGCGCGGAACCGGACGTCGTCATCATCGAGGCCTTCCCCTTCGGGCGCCGGCAGATGCGGTTCGAACTGCTGCCGCTGCTCGCTGAAATTGCGGCGAGCGACCGGCCGCCGCTCGTGGCGACGTCGCTGCGCGACATTCTGCAGGAGAGGGTCAAGCCTGGAAGGGCCGAAGAAACCGTCGAACTCGTCAAGAACCATTTCGATCTCGTACTCGTTCACGGCGATCCCGGATTCGCCCGTATCGAGGAAACATTTCCCCTTGCCGACGAAATCCGCGACAAGGTCATCTATACGGGCCTCGTCGCCCCGCCGCCGCCGAATGAAGCGGCCGAGAAATTCGACATTGTGGTTTCGGCGGGCGGAGGCGCTGTCGGCAGGGAGCTGATCGGCGCGGCGCTCGAGGCCGCGAAGCTTCTGCCGAATGCGCTTCGCTGGTGCCTGATAACAGGCCCGAACCTGCCGCAGGCGGATTTCGACACATTCGCGGCCGCGGCTCCGAAGGGCGTCAGCCTCTTTCGTTTCCGGCGGGATTTCGGTGGCTTGCTCGGCGGTGCCCGCCTTTCCGTCTCGCAGGCCGGCTACAACACCGTGTGCGACATTCTGCGTGCCGGATGCGCATGCCTCCTCATCCCCTTTACCGCGGGTGGCGAGACCGAACAGAGCACGCGGGCGGCACGGCTCGAACAGCTCGATCTCGCCGGGGTGCTGCCGGAGGAGGGGATCACGCCCGAGCTTCTGGCCGCGAAGGTGAGGGCGATGCTTGCACGACCGAGGCCGGCCATCCCGCCGCTCGACCTCGACGGAGCCGCAGGAACGGCGAGGATCATCGGTGAGCGCCTTTTGTCGAGACAGCGCTTTAGATCACGATGATTTAGGTCGGATCGACCTGGATCATGATGTGCTAATAAGTCGAGACGAGGCAAGCAGGCGGAAAACCGCACTTTTCCTCATCCCGCTCCAGGAGTTAGACCGACCCGATCAGCATGACGCGCGTGGCGAGTTGCTCGCAGCTCGTGTTGGTCAGCAGATCCGCATTCAGGGCGCGATAGTCGAGCGTGTGCGTATCGGCTCGACCGCGGGATCGAGGTCGCAGCTCACGGCGAATTCGATGTCGAAGCGCAAATCTTCGAGCAGCATGGCCGACAGGACGCCGTACCTGCCGCCGAGCACGACGACCCGGCGACAATCTGCGCCGATGCTCTCGAAGAGCTTGTCGCGCGCCCACATCTTTCAGTCGACCTGCTTGTGGTTGAAGGCGTTGGCAATGTTCGCGTGCGGATGCTTCGCAATGACCCTGGCTATGCCACCGACGAGCCGGCTGCCGGAATACGCAGCCAACCCCGGGCAAGGTCATGGGCGCTTTCGCGCCAATCTTCGGGAAGGCGGGAAGAGTGGCTGGCATGCGTCATGCGGCTGTTGTAAGCTCACGGCTAGTTGAGCGCAAGGCGCCGGAGTGGGCCGCAGGAGTGGAGGCAAGACGCCTGCGCAGATGAGCGGTACTGCGTATCTATCGAGGCTTGACATAGCGCATCGCTCTGCTCTCATGCCGGGTAGTCACGATTTCGTGGAGGTAGCGCAGGCCCATTGACGATCAGGCGGACCGGCACCAATTGCGGCGCTGTAGTCCGCCGGCAGAACAGCCGAGCGATCCCGAATTTCAGATAGGTCTCTTTACCGGCACATGGAACCACGTCTTTCCCGCTACATCTGGACTCACACCCGCAAGCAGCAGCTCTGGATATTGCTGGTCGTGGCGCTGTCGATGGTTCCCTATTTCCTGTCGTTCGATCTGCCGAAGCAGATCGTCAACGGACCGATCCAGGGTGCAGGTTTCGACGGCCCCGAGGCGACTCAACCGTTCCTGCCGATTTCGTTCAACCTGCCGTTCTTCGGTGAGGTCAACCTCTTCTCGGGTTTCGATCTCGGCAGGGAAGGCATGCTGCTGGCCTTGAGCCTGGTATTCCTGCTGCTCGTGATCATCAACGGGCTCTTCAAATTCTATATCAACACCTACAAGGGCCGGCTCGGCGAACGGCTTCTGCGGCGAATCCGCTTCGAGCTCGTCGACCGGGTCCTGCGCTTTCCCCCCGGCTATCTCAAGCGCGTCAAGCCGGCCGAAATCTCGACCATGATCAAGGACGAGGTGGAGCCTATGGGCGGCTTCACAGGAGACGCCTTCGTACAGCCCGCCCTTCTCGGCGGTCAGGCTCTGACGGCGCTCATCTTCATCCTCCTCCAGAGCTTCTGGCTGGGCATCATCGCAGCCTCCATAGTCGCCGTTCAGGCCGTCATTATCCCGCGCATGCGCAGGCGACTGCTGGTGCTCGGCCGCGAGCGTCAGTTGACGGCGCGTGAGCTGTCGGGGCGCGTCAGCGAGATCGTCGACGGCATCGGCACGATCCGCGCCCACGATACCTCGAATTTCGAACGGGCCGACATTGCCGCGCGGCTCGGCCGGATATTCAAGATCCGCTACGATCTCTATCAGTGGAAGTTTCTGGTCAAATTCCTGAACAACTTCCTGGCCCAGGTGACGCCGTTCCTGTTCTATTCGATCGGCGGATATTTTGCGCTTCAGGGCCGGCTCGATATCGGCCAGCTTGTCGCGGTCATCGGCGCCTACAAGGACCTGCCGGGTCCCTTGAAGGAATTGATCGATTGGGACCAGGCGCGCCAGGATGTGCAGGTCAAATATGCCCAGGTCGTCGAACAGTTCAGCGTCGAACCGCTGATCGACCCCAAGGTGCAGGCGATTTCCCTCGACCCGGCAACGCCGCTCACCGGAGCGCTGGCGGCCGTCAACCTTTCGGTCGCCGACGATGGCGGCTCGAAGGTCGTGGAACATGTATCGCTGCAGGTCCAACCCGGGGAAACGGTCGCGGTTACCGGGGGTACGTCCGGAGGCGGCGAGGCGCTGGCCGAGGCATTCGGCCGGCTGACCTGGCCCGCAACCGGCCGAATCCTCATAGGCGACGTCGATATTCATGAGTTGCCCGAATCGGTGGTGGGCAGGCGAATATCCTACGCCTCCTCCGACGTCTTTGCCTTCCAGGGCAGCCTCGGCGACAATCTGCTCTACGGCCTCAAGCATGCTCCGTTGACGGAGGTCGTCTATGAGGGCGACAGGGAAGCTCAACGCAGGTGGGAGCTTGTGGAGGCGAAGCTCGCCGGCAATCCGCATTACGACCTGAACAGTGACTGGATCGATTACCCGGCCGCGGGCGCGACCGGGCCGGATGACCTCTTCGCGAAGATCAGAGCGGTGCTGGACGTCGTTCTCTTGAGCAATGATGTCCTGGCGCTTGCTGTCCGTTCGACGATCGATCCGACCGAGCACGAGGCTTTCGCCGGCGAGATCGTGGCGATGCGCAGCGCGCTTCGGCAAAGGCTCGAGGCCGAGAAGCTCAGCGACCTCGTCGTCTTCTTCGAACCGGGCTCCTACAATGTCGAGGCGACCGTCGGGGAGAACCTGCTCTTCGGCACGGTCACCGACAGCAACCGATGGGAGAAGGCGCTCGAGGACCATCCCTTCTTCAAGACCGTTTTGAAGCGGGCGGGCCTGCACGAGACCTTCTACGAGATGGGGCTGGAAATCGCCGAGAACGTCGTTGAACTGTTCCGCGACTTGCCGCCGGACCACCCGTTCTTCCAGCAGCTCACCTTCATGACGGCCGAGGAAATCCCCGCCTACGAGGCGCTTCTTCAGAAGGTGAGGGGAAAGCCGCTCGAGGAGGTGTCCGAGGATGATGCCATCAGGATCATCCGCCTGTGTTTCGGCTATATCGAGCCGCGGCATCGCTTCGGTCTCCTGACGGACGATCTCATGCAGAAGATCGTCGAGGCGCGCCGTGAGTTCAGCGACGGCCTCCCGGCCGATCTCGTCGGCATCATCGAGCATTACCAGCCGGACCGCTACATGGCCTCGGCGACGATCCTGGACAACGTGCTGTTCGGCCGCATCGGGCACAAGCACACGGACGGGTCCGAGCGGATACGCGCAATCGTGCGTGACCTGTTCGAGTCGCTTGGGCTTTACAACAAGGTGCTCGTGTTCGGGCTGGATTTCGACGTCGGCGCCGGCGGCAAGCGATTGACGTCCGGCCAGCGCCAGAAGCTCAATCTCGCGCGTGCCCTGATCCGGGTCTCGGATTTCTACGTCTTCAATCAGCCGCTTCTGGCGCTCGACCAGCGCACGCAGGATCAGATCACCCGGAAGGCCTTCGCTTTCCTGAGGGATGGCGAGCGAAAGCCCGCTATATTGTGGGTTCTTGCCAATCAGGATCTGGCGGAACTCTTCGACCGCGTCGCCCATTTCGAAAACGGACGGTTGACGCACGACGAACCGGTGGAAACGCACTCAAGAGACAGCGACTACAAGGAACTGGCATCTTGATGTAATATTGTTGTCAGGAGGCAAGCATATGTTCCCGCCGGCCGGGTTAGAACCTGTTTGCACCAAGCGCGACGCATTCGGAGAAGCGGACTGTTATGCTCCTAAAAGATGAAGTGGAAATGCTGCGCCGGATAACGCTGTTTTCCGGACTTCCGCCTGCCAAGCTCAAGCTTCTGGCTTTCACCTCCGACCGGGTGATGTACAGCGCGGGAGAAGATTTGTTTCATCAGGGGGATATCGGCGACGCTGCCTATGTGATCCTTTCGGGCAATGCGGATGTGCTCGTTTCGACGCCGAGCGGACAGCTGAAAGTCGCCGAAGTGGAGCAGAATTCGATCGTTGGCGAGATCGCCATCCTCTGCAACACGCCGCGTACGGCAACCGTCAAGACGACCACCTCACTCGAAGCATTGCGGATCCGGAAGGATGATTTCCTCAAACTATTGGCTGATTTCCCGGAGATGGCAGTCGAGATCATGCGGGTGCTGGCCGACCGTCTCAGCCAGACGACTTCAGAGTTGACGGAGGCGCGCAGCCGCGCCCAGAGGGCAGAGGCCTGAGTTTCGGCCACCCGTACCTGTCTCCCGCAACTTCCCGGAAAACGGTTCCGCTTTGTGAATTCATGCGCTAGAGAAGCGCGATGCGCGCGATCACCTATCACAAGCGAACCGTCTATTTTCCCGACAAGCCGGAAAAGGCACGCTTCTTCAGCCGCCTCCAGGCGGGCCAATGGGAGCCAGGCACCTTTCGCAATATCGCGCGCTTCGTCGACGAGAAAACGACCTATATCGATATCGGCGGGTGGATCGGCGTGACGCCCTATTGGGCGGCGCAAAGCGCCGACAATGTCATCGTTGTCGAACCCGACCCGGTTTGTTTCGGTATCCTCACCGAGATGAAAGACGGAAACGCCGGCGAGGTCGAACTCGTCAACGCGGCTCTCTCGCAGGACGAATGCCTCGTTCTCAATTCAGTGGGTGGCGGTTTCGGAAGCTCCGAAACGTCTGCGCTGATCGCCGACGACACCGGCATGTCCATCGAGGCAAAAACGATCACCATTCCCGAGCTTCAGGCGATGGCGAGGACCGAACGGCTTTGCTTCAAGATCGATATCGAGGGTTACGAGTACAAGGTGCTCGACCAGTTTCGGGCGATCGACCGGAAGAGGACCGCGAGCGTGCTTCTCGCGGTGCATCCGCAAATACTGGCAGCGTCGCTCTCCGGGCCTGCCGTTCTGCGTCTGGCCAGGACTGCGGTGGCGACCCTCCGTCTGATAAGAAGTCTGCGCGGCTTTCGCCTGGAAAACCGGGCGGCGCTCTGGCGCGCGATACGTAAATCGATCTCCAGAGGTGAGATCAAGGGCTTCGACCTGCTCTTCGTCGCGCGGTAGGTGCCCGAGCAGCGCTCGATCCACAGCTTCTTGGGAAAAATGATTCGACAGGGTCAATCGGCTGATATATCGCTGGTTAATCGTTTAATCAGCTTGCGGCGGAAAACTGGACCTTGGCACGTCCCGGACCTAAACTGACGAGGATAGCCACTACTCTCGGCGTCTCCGCGGCGACGGTTTCCAACGCGCTTTCGGGCAAGGGGCGTGTTTCGGCGGAACTCGCCGAAAAGATCCGCGCCACCGCGACGGAGCTCGGTTACGTGCCGAGCCAGGCGGGGCGGGCGCTCAGGACAGGCAGGAGCGGCGTTATCGGGCTGGTGCTGCCCGATATCAGCAATCCGCTTTTTCCCCAGATCGCCCAGGCCATCGAGTTCGCAGCGTCTTCTGCCGGTTACGGCGTGCTGATCGCCGATTCCCGCGGCGACGTCGCGGTCCAGACGAGTGCGATCGAGCGGCTCATCGAACGGGGCGTCGAGGGCATGGTCATCGTGCCGCGCCGCGGAACCCGCATTGCCGATGTCGGTTGCCCGGTTGCAGTGGTGGACACGCCGTCGACGCCAGGCAACACGGTGGCTGCGGATCACTGGGACGGTGGACGCCAGATCGCCGAACATCTCCTGAAGCTCGGCCATCGGCGCCTGCTGATCATCGGAAACAATCCAGCCTCGAACGTACAGAACGACCGCATTGGCGGCCTTCGCTCGGCTTTGGGTGAAGGCGTGCGCGTCGAGACGCTGTGGATCGAGCGGCTGGAGCAGGTAGCCGGCAGGGGTTGCCCGCTGGGGCTGGCCGGGAAGGTAGCGCAGGGCGTGACTGCCTTCGCGGCAGTCTCCGACCTTCACGCATTGCGAGCGCTGACGGAACTGCAGCGCGCCGGTATCCATGTCCCGGAGCAGGCGAGCGTTACCGGCTTCGACGACCTGATCTGGTCGCCGGTCGTGACGCCGGCGCTGACGACGGTCAGAATGGACATGGCGCGCATCGCAGCGATTGCGATCGAAGCGCTGGTGCAGGCGATCGGCACCCGAGAAGCCGAGCCTCGCCCGCTTGGCGCGCCCGTTGCAGCCACCATTTCGAAAGTGCCCATGCAACTCGTCGTCCGCCAGTCCACGGCGACGCCACCCCCCAACGTGCAGCCGCCCCCCAACGTGCAGCCACCCCCCAACGTCCAGCCACCCATTGTCAGCGAAGGAGAACCGCAGCCATGAAGAACATCCTGCTCGCCTCGAGCGCACTTCTCTTGATCGGCGCCCATGCCGCATCCGCTCAGGAGAAGACACTGACCATCTCCGTCTACGGCTTCGCCCAGGACGCGTTCAAGGAGCTGGTCTATGATCCCTTCGAAGCCAAGTGCGGCTGCAAGCTCGTGGTCGAAACCGGCAACAGCGTCGAGCGCCTCGCCAAGATGGAGGCCAACAAGGCAAATCCGGTCATCGACATGGCAGTCGTTTCCATGGCGGACGCGCTTTCCGCTACGAGGGCCGGCCTGATCGAAAAGATCGATACCTCGAAGCTCAGCAATTTCAACAAGCTCTACGACATCGCCAAGGATCCGAACGGCGACGGCATGAGCGTCGGCTACACTTTCTACGCCACCTCGATCGTCTATCGGTCCGATAAGGTGGAAGTCACGTCCTGGGCCGATCTGCTCGGCGACAAGCTCGCCGGGCATGTGGCTCTTCCGAACGTCACGACCAATCAGGGCCCGCCCACGCTCTACATGATCGGTGAGGCGCTGGGGCAGAATGCGCCTGACCTCAAGGCTGCGATCGCCGCCGTCGGCGAGAAGAAGGACGATATCGTCACTTTCTACGTCAAATCCTCGCAACTCGTGCAGTTGATGCAGCAGGAGGAAATCTGGGCAGCGCCGATCGGCCGTTTCTCCTGGGAGGGCTTCACCAAGATGGATCTGCCGATCAAGTGGGCGACTCCGAAGGAGGGCCAGACCGGCGGCATGAACGTCATGGTCCTGGCCAAGGGCTCGAAGAACCAGGATCTGGCGCTTCAGTTCATGGATTTCTGGCTGTCGACGGAAATCCAGACGGCGCTCGCCGAAAAGCTGGTCGACAGCCCGGCCAACAAGGAGGTGAAAGTCTCGCCCGAGATTGCCGAGAATCTCACCTACGGCGAAGAGACGGTCAAGAACCTGAAACTGATCCCGTCGGCCGTGGCGCTCGACAACCGGGAAGCCTGGCTTTCCGAATGGAACGCCAAGGTCGGCCAGTAAGAGCCGGGCTCCTGTTTCGCGCGACGCCAGAATCTGCCGGCGTCGCGCCACGTATCCAACGGCGGCACTGCCGCGGAAAGGCGTAGAGATGTTCCACAACCGGGCCGAGGCGCTGGCGCTTGCCTTGCCGGCGGCCGTGTTCGCCGCCGTCGTCTTTCTGGCGCCGGTTGTCATTCTGCTCGCCGAAGGCTTCCGCAATGCGGAGGGCTGGTCGGTATCCGCCTATACCGGCTTCCTTTCCGATCCGCTCAACCGGACGGTGTTCCTGCGCACGCTGCGGCTCGGCGCGACGGTAACCGTGGTCGCCGCCGTCATCGGCTATGCCGCTGCCTTCGCGATCGTCAACCTGCCGCCGAAGGGCAAGGGCCGGATGATCGGTCTCGTCGTGCTGCCGCTGATGATATCGCCGGTTGCGCGCACCTATGCCTGGATCGTCATTCTGGGAAGGACCGGGATCGTCAATCAGGCACTGACGAGCGTCGGCCTGACGGACGAACCGGTGCGCTTCCTGTTCACGGAGACGGCGGTCTTCGTCGGACTCCTGCAGCTCTTCCTGCCGCTGATGATCCTGGCTCTGATCAGCGCGCTCGAAAACATGCCGAAGGACGCGATCCCCGCCGCGCGGGTACTCGGCGCCAATTGGTTTCAGGTCTTCTGGAAGGTCATTTTGCCGCTCACCAAGGAAGGTCTGGTGATCGGCGGAACGCTCGTCTTCACCGGCTCCCTGACAGCCTATATCACGCCGGCGATCCTCGGGGGCTCCAAGGTCCTGATGCTGGAGACGCTCCTCTATCAGCGTGTGACCGTCGCCAATGATTTCGTCTCCGCAAGCGTCATCGCCTTCATCCTGATCGTCATGAGCTTCGCAGCCAACCTTCTCTTGAAGCGGCTCGCCACCGCGAGGAGCAAGCGATGAATTCCCGTCTTTTCCCGGTAACGGTGCTCGTACTCGTCACCGCGTTTCTGATCGGCCCCTTCTTCATCATCGTCGCGGCATCGCTGTCGGGGGGCGAAACGCTTGCCTTTCCGCCGCAGGGCCTGTCGCTGAAATGGGTCGCAAAGGTCTTCGAGGTCGAGAGCTTCCGCGAGAGCTTCACCATGTCGATGCTGCTTGCCATCGGCGGGACGGCTGCCGCGCTCACCCTCGGCATCCCGGCATCCTACGCGCTTTCGCGTTACCGGCTGCCTTTCGGCGAAACGGTGCGCACCGTCGTCTCCCTGCCGATCATCGTGCCCGGCATCATCGTCGGCCTCGCGCTGCTGCGTTATCTCGTCGTCCCCTTCGGCTTCAACATCACGCTCGCGCTCTTCCTGGCACACACGGCGCTCGTCTTGCCCTATGCGGTGCGGGTCGTTTCGGCGAGCCTCAACAACCTGCGATCCGATATCGAGGAGGCCGCCGTGCTGCTCGGCTCGTCGCGTTCAGGCGCCTTTTTCCGTGTGGTCATGCCGAATATCCGCAGCGGCATTCTCGCCGCCTTCATCCTCGGCTTCGTCACCAGCTTCAATCAGGTGCCGGTTTCGCTGTTCCTTTCCGGCCCCGGCGTGCGCACCCTGCCGATCGACATGCTCTCCTACATGGAGATCACCTACGATCCGTCGGTCGCGGCGCTTTCGGCGCTTCTCGCCTTCATGTCCATCGGCATCGTCTTCCTCGCCGAGCGTTTCCTAGGATTTTCCCGCTATGTCTGACCCCGCCTTCCTCAGCCTCGAAAAACTGACGCTCGCCTATGGCGACACCGTCGCGGTGAAGGATCTCGATCTGTCGATCCGAAAAGGCGAGCTTGTGGCCTTTCTCGGACCTTCGGGCTGCGGCAAGACCACGACGATGCGCTCCATCGCCGGCCTGCTGAAGCCGCAATCGGGCCGTATCAGCCTCGACGGCGCCGACATCACCCGCGTTGCCGCGAACAGGCGTTCCGTCGGTCTTGTCTTTCAGTCCTATGCGCTATTCCCGCATCTCACCGTCTTCGAAAATGTCGCCTTCGGTCTGCGGCTGAAGGGCCTCTCCGGCGCGGAGCTCGAATCCCGTGTCGGGACCGGCCTGAAATCCGTCGGGCTGACGAGCTTTGCCGACCGGAAACCGGCCGAGCTTTCCGGCGGTCAGCAGCAGCGCGTAGCACTTGCCCGCTCTATGGTGATGGAGCCGAAGGTACTTCTTCTCGACGAGCCCCTCTCCAACCTCGACGCGCGGCTGAGGCTCGAGATGCGCACGGAACTGCAGCGGGTCCAGAGGGAAACCGGCGTCACGATGATCTTCGTCACCCATGATCAGGGCGAGGCGCTGTCACTGGCCGACCGCATCGTGGTGATGCTGAACGGTGCGATCGAGCAGATCGGCACGCCGGAAGAGATCTATAACCGGCCGGCCTCCGCCTTCGTGGCCGATTTCGTCGGCTTCGAGAATATCTTTGCCATCGAGAACGGCAAATTGCGCGCCGGAAACGGGCCGATCGAGCTTCCCGGGCCTTTGCCGCATGGTGCGGCGGGGCTTGCCTGGCGCCCGCGCATGGTGACCCTGGGGTCAGGTCCTTTCACGGGCACAGTGCGCGGGGCCTCTTTTTCGGGCAGCACGCGCGAATACCTGCTCGATACGCCGCTCGGTGCACTGAAGGCGGAAGTGGATGCGGCCGTGCCCGCGCACGCCGCAGGCACCACGCTCGCCTTCGATCTGCCGGTCGAAAGGGCCGCGAGGCTGGAAAGGTTCAATTGATCCGCCATGGGCATCTGGATCGACACGGATATGGGCTTCGACGACATCGCCGCGATGCTCGTCGTCCTTCACGCCGGTGAGGCCGTCGACGGCGTCTCGCTGGTCTACGGCAATGTTCCGCTCGGGCAGGTGAAGCGCAACGCTGCGGCAGCAGCGCAGGCCTTCGGTTGGACCTTTCCGATCCATCAGGGACGGGCGCTACCCGTGCTCGGGAAGCTCGAGACGGCGGAGCGCATCCTTGGCAGGACCGGCATTCCGACGGCGGGAATGAGCCTCCCCGATGCACCCGCCCTGCCGGATAGCGACGCGTTCCTTGCTCTCTGCCGCTGGCTGGAGGACGGCGGCGGTCCGCATCGCATCCTGGCGCTCGGGCCGCTGACCAATATCGCTGCCCTTGCTCTGGCACGTCCCGACCTCGCCGCGCGGATCGACGAGTTCACCTGGATGGGTGGCGGTGTTTCCAGTGGCAATCATACGGCGTCGGCCGAGTTCAACGCCTTCGCCGATCCGGAAGCGCTTGCCATCGTGCTTGCCCACGGCGTGCCGTTCCGGATGGTCGATCTCGACCTCTGCCGGAAGGTCATCGCCTATCCGGACGATGTGGAAGCCATGCGCATCGCAGGTGGCGCGAAGGCCGCGCTGCTTGCCGACCTTCTCGCGGGCTACGTCGCGATCGGCACGAGCCGTGGAAGGGCGGGCATGGCGATCTACGATCCCTGCGCAGCCGTTGCGCTGGTCGATGGAAACGCTGTGTCGTTTCGCCCGGCGCGAATCGATGTCGAGCTTGCCGGTGCCTTGACGCGCGGCCGGACGGTGGTCGAGACCCGGGGGAGCCACGAGACATTCAACGCCCATTATGCGGTCGACGTGGATGCGGAGCGTGTCCGCGGGCACCTGCTGGGTGCGCTCGCCAAGGAAGCCGCCAGATGAAGGACCTGCAGCAACCCGCCGATCTCGATGACGCCGGCTTGCGGGCGCGCGCAGTTGCCGCCGCACGCGGAGATGCGCCCTTCGACGTGCTCGTGGCCGGCGGCACGGTCGTGGATGTCGTGACGGGCGAATGCCGGGCAGCGGATGTCGGGATCGTCGGCGCGCTCATCGCGAGCGTCCATGCACCCGGGTCGCGCAGCGACGCAGACACGGTCATCGATGCGGCGGGAGCCTACCTTTCGCCCGGCCTTATCGACACGCATATGCATGTCGAAAGCTCGATGGTGACGCCCGCGGTCTACGCTGCCGCCGTGGTGCCGCGCGGCGTGACCACGGTCGTCTGGGACCCACACGAACTGGGAAATGTGAGCGGACTTGCCGGCGTGCGCTGGGCTGTCGACGCAATGGGCGGTCTGCCCTTGCGCGCCGTGGTGCTGGCGCCGTCCTGCGTGCCCTCCGCTCCCGGTCTGGAGGTCGCCGGCGCGGATTTCGACGCCGATGCCGTCGCGGAAATGCTGTCCTGGCCGGAGATTGGCGGGATTGCGGAGGTCATGAACATGCGCGGCGTCATCGACGGCGCTCCGCGCATGACTGCGATCGTCGAGGCGGGGCTGAAGGCGGGCAAACAGGTCAACGGGCATGCGCGCGGCCTGGCGGGAGCCGGTCTGCAGGCCTTCGTGACGGCCGGCGTCAGCTCCGATCACGAACTCGTCTCCGGCGACGACCTGATAGCGAAGCTCCGCGCGGGACTGACCATCGAGCTGCGCGGCTCGCACGATCACCTTCTTCCCGAGTTCGTGACAGCGCTCGGTGCGTTCGGGCATCTGCCGCAGACGGTCACACTTTGTACCGACGACGTGTTCCCGGACGATCTTCACCGCGACGGCGGCCTCGACGACGTGGTCCGCCGCCTCGTGCGCTACGGGCTCAAGGCCGAGTGGGCGCTGCAGGCGGCAACCCTCAATGCCGCCCGGCGGCTCGGAAGGGCCGATCTCGGCCTGATCGCTCCCGGTCGCCGTGCCGACATCGTGCTCTTCGAGGACATTCGCGATTTCCGTGCGCGGCATGTGCTGGCGAACGGCAGGCTGGTGGCGAGCGGCGGTGGGATGCTTCAGGCGCCCGCCGCGGCCGATGTCTCGCCCTTGCGCAACACGATGAAGATCGAACCGCTGACAGTGGACGATTTTCGCATCGCTGCCACTGGCAGCACGGCCCGGGTCGTGACGATCGACCGGCCGCGCTTCACCCGATGGGGCGAGACGAGAGCCGAGGTTTCGGGCGGATATCTGGTGCCGCCGAAGGGTACGACGCTGATCGCTGTCGCCCATCGGCATGGCCGCGCCGACAGCCGTCCGCGGGTCGGTTTGCTTGAAGGCTGGGGCGAGTGGCGCGGCGCCTTTGCGACGACGGTTTCGCACGACAGCCACAATCTGACGGTCTTCGGCGGCAACCCCCGCGACATGATGGTTGCGGCCAATGCGGTGATTGAAGCCGGCGGCGGGATGGCGGTCGCTGCCGAAGGCAAGGTCGAGGCGCTGCTGCCTCTGCCGCTTTGCGGGCTTGTTTCGGATACGTCGCTGGCCGAAGTCGCAGCAGGGTTCGCGGCCATTCGCGAGGCTGCCGGTGGGATCGTGGAGTGGCAGCCTCCCTATCTCGTGTTCAAGGCCTGCTTCGGGGCGACGCTCGCCTGCAATGCCGGGCCGCACCAGACGGATCGCGGCATTGCCGACGTAGCGACCGGCAAGCTGCTCGAAAGCCCGGTCCTGGAGACGTTCTGACGCTCTTCAGGCCTCGAGCTCCTGTTCCACCAGGGCGGTCCAGAAGGCAGCGCCGGGACCGATCGCCGCGTCGTTGAAGTCGTAGGCGCTGTTATGGTGCAGCGCGCCGTCGACGGCGGGGCCATTGCCGAGCCAGACATAGCAGCCGGGCGTCTCCAGCGCAAAAAAGGCGAAGTCGTCCCCGGCGGTCGAGGGCGGGAAGCTGGTCAGCGCCTTCTCGCCGAAGACGGACCGGGCGGCCGAAAGTGCGCGTGCCGTCGCGTCCGGATCGTTGACGACCGGGGGAATACGCCGCTCGAAACGATAATCGGCCTCGATGCCGTACATCGCCGCGGTCCCCTGCGCCAACCGACCGATCTCTTCTTGCAGCTGGTCGCGCACATGCGGCGTATAGGCGCGTGCCGTGCCGCCGATCTCGACCGTGTCCGGAATGACGTTCAGGGCTTTCGGATCGCCTGCTTGCAGCGCGCAGGCGCTGACGACCGCCGGCTGCAGCGGGTCGACCACCCGGCCGACCACAGTTTGCAGGGAAGCAAGAAACGTCCCTGCCGCCGTGATCGGATCGCGGCCGAGATGCGGCTTGGCGCCGTGCGTGCCGACGCCGCGGAAGGTGAGGCGCCAGCTGTCCGACGAGGCAAGCTGCGGCCCCGCCACGACGGCCATCTCGTCCACTGCAAGGCCCGGCATGTTGTGCAATCCATAGACCGCGTCGCAAGGGAAAAGGTCGAACAGCCCGTCCTCCACCATGCGCCTGGCGCCGCCGCGGCCTTCCTCGGCAGGCTGGAAGATGAAATGGACCGTTCCCGAGAAGTCACGCGTCGCCGCAAGGTGGCGCGCAGCGCCGAGCAGCATCGTCGTATGGCCGTCATGGCCGCAGGCATGCATCTTTCCCGCTACCGTGGATTTGTAGGGCCGATCGGCGAGTTCCGGCATGGCGAGCGCATCCATGTCGGCGCGCAGGCCGATCGCGCGCGTGCCGTTGCCGACCTGCAGCGTGCCCACGACGCCTGTCTTGCCGAGGCCCCGGTGGACCTTGAGGCCTGCTTCTTCGAGGAGCCTCGCTACGAGATCGCTCGTCCGCTCTTCCTCGAAACCGAGTTCGGGATAAGCGTGCAGGTCGCGGCGAAAGGCCGTGAGAAAGGTGAGATCGTCGACAATCCCGGGGGGCACGCGCATCGGCAGGCATTCCTTGAGCAGTCTGGAAAGGGCCTGAATTCCCCAGCTTTTGGCGCTCGGGTGTGCCCTTTCGGTTTGATCGAAGCGGCAATGGGTATAGACGAAAAACTCTGGGATCAGAACCTTTTACTCACCCGAACGGACGCTTGGCATGACGGAAACGAAGGCGATCGAGCCGCACGATTACTGGCAGGAGGTCTTTCCACCCGGTAGCTTTGTCAAGCACGGCGGCTTCCGCGCCTCATTTCCAGCCACTCTCGCGGACGGACGCCAGATCCTGCTGCCGATCCGGCCGCTTTCGGACGGAAAGCATGCGCTGGCCTCGCTGATCATCAATCAGGCGAGCTTCGAGGTGGAGGACGCGCTCGCGGAGGAACTGGCCGGCCGACTGGCGCCCTTCCGGCCGGAAATCGTCGCGGGTCTTCCGACACTCGGACTGACGCTTGCCGCAGCCGTTGCCCGCAAGCTCGGCCACAAGCGCTATGTGCCGCTCGGAACCTCGCGAAAATTCTGGTACGTCGACGAACTCTCCGTTCCCCTGTCGTCCATCACGACACCGGGCCAGAAGAAGCGACTCTACGTCGATCCCCGCATGCTGCCGCTGTTGAGGGGCCGGCGGGTCGCCCTGATCGACGATGTGATATCGAGCGGGGCCTCGATACTTGCCGGCCTGTCGCTGATGGCGGCCTGCGGCATCGAGCCGGTCGCGATCGCTGCCGCCATGTTGCAGTCGGACCGGTGGCGCAAGCCGCTCGCGGACCTCTCGCCGCAATGGCCGGAGCGGACCGTAGGCGTCTTCGCGACGCCGATGCTCGTCCGGGCCGAAGACGGCGCCTGGACCGCGTCCGATACCCGGATCTAACGTTGCCGGTGCCCGGAGCAACGCCCGGAATGCCCTCGAAAACTTGAAAGTCTTTCGCTCCCGGCGTCGAAATCGGTGGCTAGCGATCATGCGCGCGAAAACGCACAATCGGGTGCTTGCGATGGCGTCCCATCCGGCGAGGCCGCACGGCCTGGATCATACCCCCTGAAGAAATATCGGGGCGCGATCAACTAGCAATGGCCGGGCTCTTGGAGGAGCAACACACCCGGTCTCTGTCGTTCGGCTGCGTCGAGATGACGTCTGCCAAGGGAGGAAAAATGTTTGAACGACTCTTCAAGCTTAAGGAGCACGGCACGACCGTCCGCACGGAAGTGATCGCCGGCGTTACCACGTTCCTTACGATGTCCTACATCATCTTCGTCAATCCTGACATCCTGTCGACCACGGGCATGGACCGCAACGCGATCTTCGTCGCGACCTGTCTTGCGGCCGCTCTCGGCTCCGCCGTCATGGCTCTCGTTGCCAATTGGCCGATCGGCATGGCGCCCGGCATGGGCCTCAACGCATTTTTCGCCTTCACGGTCGTCGCCGCCCTCGGCTTCACCTGGCAGCAGGCACTCGGCGCCGTCTTCATCTCCGGCATCATTTTCCTGCTCCTGACGGTCACGGGGGTCCGAAGCTGGCTGATTGCAGGCATACCGCATTCGCTGCGCAGCGCGATCGCGACCGGTATCGGCCTGTTCCTGGGCATCATTGCCCTGAAAAATGCCGGCATCGTCGTCGACAATCCGGCGACGCTGGTCGGCCTCGGCGATCTCAAGCAGACCGGACCGCTGCTCGCGATCCTCGGCTTCTTCGTCATCGCCGTTCTCGACGCGCTCAATGTCCGCGGATCCATCCTCATCGGCATCCTGGTGGTAACGGTCCTGTCGATGTTTCTCGGCGTGTCGGAATTCCAGGGCATCGTCTCTGCGCCGCCGAGCATTGCGCCGACCTTCCTCCAGCTCGACATCATGGGCGCCCTGCATGGCGGTCTTGTCCACGTCATTCTCGTCTTCGTGCTCGTCGAGGTCTTCGACGCGACCGGCACGCTGATCGGTGTCGCCAAGCGCGCGAAACTGGTGGAAGAGGGCAAGCCCAGCCGTCTCGGGCGTGCATTGCTTGCCGACAGCTCGGCCATCGTCGCCGGCTCGCTGATGGGCACCAGCAGCACGACCGCCTATGTCGAAAGCGCCTCGGGCGTGCAGGCGGGCGGGCGCACCGGTCTGACGGCGCTGACGATCTCGGTGCTGTTCCTCGCCGCACTCTTCATCTCGCCGCTTGCCGCCGCCGTTCCGTCCTATGCGACCGCGCCGGCACTGCTTTACGTTGCCGGCCTGATGATGCGCGAGCTCACGGAGATCGAATGGGACGACCTGACGGAGGCGGCACCCGCGGCGCTGACCGCCATCGCCATGCCCTTCACCTATTCGATCGCCAACGGTCTCGCCTTCGGCTTCGTAAGCTATGTCGTCCTGAAGGTCTGCACCGGCAAGTGGAACGTCATCCATCCGGCGACCCAGCTCGTCGCGGCACTGTTCATCGTCCGCTTCGCATTCTTCGCCGAGTGACGGAGCATGGTTGGGGGAGGGTCGCGACCGGCGCGGCCCTCCAAGCCGCCACGGTCGTTGACAAGCCGTCAAACCCCTGGCGTTCTTGCCGGACTTTAAGACATACTTCGCGGCGCTCGCGTGACAAAGTTGGACTTGAGTAACCCATCATGATAGGTTACTTGCGTGTATGGTCACGATCTATCGCGCAAACGGCCTGAGCGTCGTCATCTTTACTGACGATCATGAACCGGCCCATGTACATGTCTTTGGCGATGGGCAGGTCAAGATCAACCTGATCGGACCGGATGGCGTTCCGGAATTGATTTGGGCTGATGGCATGAAGCGGAGCGATGTGCGCCGGGCCGTCCAGATCGTCAACGAACGGCAACAGCAATTCCTCGGCAGATGGAGGGCGATTCATGGCTGAATTGACGGACACCCAAATCGACGCAGCTTTGGAGAGCGGCCGGATGGCGCGAGAAACAGAGCCCCGTGCTGCATCTGCGCGCTATGACGAGCGAAGCGGCCGGATCGTTGTGGAGTTGACCAATGGCTGCACGTTCGCCTTTCCGCCACGCCTGGCGCAGGGACTGGAAGATGGGAGCAGCGATCAGCTCGCCGCAGTCGAGATCCTTGGGCAAGGTTATGGCCTGCATTGGGAGGCCTTGGACGTCGATCTTTCGATTCCGGGCCTTTTGGCCGGCATATTCGGCACCAAGGCTTATATGGCGCGGCGGGCGGGGCAAGCGACATCGCCGGCGAAGGCAGCAGCCGCGCGTGCTAATGGTGCCAAGGGCGGGCGGCCGCGCAAAGCGGCCCGCGGCTAGAGCGGGATTAGGAAAAGTGTGCGCGGTCTTCCGCCCACGTCCCGCTCTAACCTATTGAAATCGATCACACTCACGACTCTAGGGTCAAACCGACCTAATGTCACTCTGATCTAGGATATGCTCGCCTCGGCGACCCGGCCGTAAATGCGCAGGCGGCTGACGCCGCCATCCGGGTAGATGTTCAGGCGCACATGCGTAACCGGACCGGCATGTCCAAGCATATCTGCCCCATACTCATGGATGCTGTCGGCGGAAAGCTTCCGGTGCGGCAGAAGCTCTTCCCAGAACATCGCGGAGGAGGCGGCGAGCATGTCGCACCCGGCAGCCACGCCTGCGAGGTCAGCCGCCTGTAGCGAGCAACCGTCCGGGTAGTTGCCCTTGAAGTGCGCCGTGTCGACGACGATGCGATCGACGTGCCCGCGTGCGGCAAGCTTGACGATGATCCAGTCGTAGCCCGGTTCGCGGCGTCGGCGCGTTTCCCAGCCATCGCCCATATTCGTACCCCGGCCGGGCGCAATGAGGCGCTCGTGGCCGTAATGGCCGTTGGAGAAGGCGACGATCCGGCCCCCGGAAAGGCAGGAGGCGAGATCGATCGTCTCGTTCGCCATAGCCTTGAGATCGAGTGCCGGAGTGCCGTAGACCCGCAGCCGGGCGATACCGCCATCCGGATGGATGCGCAACCGGACATGGCTGTAGACCGCGTCGGAGTGCACGGCGAAGAAGTGATGTGCATTCGGTCCGAGGGCGGTGACCGCCAGCAGTTGGATCCACTCTGTCGCCTCGTCCGGATCTTCCGCCGAATGACAGGCTTCTATCGAGCAGGCGCTCGGATAATTGCCGGTGAAGTGCGACGTGTCGACGTCGAAGCCGGCAATCCGCCCTTTCACGGCGAGCGCGATGACCGCGTAGTCGTGGCCGACACCGCGGCGGCGGCGGGTTTCCCAGCCGTCCATCCATTTGCCGTTATCGTCGTAAAGGCCGGGGTGGAACGCGGCCGGCTCGTCCTTGAGCATGCGCTCCACCGGGCCGAAGAATTCGTCCGTCGCAAAGAGCGCGCGGGCGCCGAGGCCCGCGGAAGCGAGGTTGATCGTCCCGCCCGCAAAGCCGGGGGGAACTTCAGCGGCGCGCGTCATGGCGCCGCCTCAGTCCGCCAAAGTGTCGCGCAGCCGCAACAGCGCGATCCGCTCCACCTGGCGGCACGCGGTGTTGAACTCGGTCTCCCGATCGTTGCCGATACGGTTCTCGAAGGCGGCAAGAATCTCGTCCTTGCTGCGCCCCTTGACGGCCATGATGAAGGGAAAGCCGAACTTCTCGACATAGGCATGGTTGAGGGCCGTGAAGCGCTCGCGCTCCTGATCCGTCAGCGCGTCGAGACCCGCCGAAGCCTGCTCCGAAGTCGAGCTTTCGGTCAGGCGCTTCGCCTGGGCGAGCTTGCCGGCAAGATCGGGGTGGGCTGTAAGGACGGTTAGCCGTTCCTCTTCGCTTGCCTCGCGAAAGACCGCGCAGAGCGCCGCGTGCAGTCCCGACGCGGTGTCGTTGGCGGGGCCAAGTTCGCCTGCGAAGGCGCGTCTGGCGATCCAGTCCGAGTGCTCGAACACGCCTCCGAAGCGACCAATGAAGTCATCTTTCGACAGTCGCGACGGCCGATTTTCATTCGGCTGGAACGGATAGGTTTCTGCCCAGTAGCGGGCAATGTCGATGCGGCGGGCGAGCCAGACCTTCTCGTGGCTCTTCACGTAGTCGAGGAAGCGCGCCAGTGCAGCGGCGCGGCCGGGCCGGCCGACCAGACGGCAGTGGAGGCCGATGCTCAACATCTTCGGTGAGCCGGCAGTGCCCTCGGCGTAGAGAACGTCGAAACTGTCCTTCAGATAGCTGAAGAACTGGTCGCCGCTGTTGAAGCCCTGTGGCGTTGCGAAACGCATGTCGTTGGCGTCGAGGGTGTAGGGGATGACGAGCTGGTGCCGACCGGCATGTTCGTGCCAGTAGGGCAGGTCGTCCGCATATGCGTCGGAGACGTAGTCGAAGCCGCCGGTCTCGGTCACGAGGTCGAGCGTGTTCACGGAACAGCGGCCGGTATACCAGCCGGTCGGCCGTTCGCCGGTTACGATCGTGTGAAGGCGGATCGCCTCGGCAATCTCGGCGCGCTCGCGCTCCGCGTCGAAATCCTTGTGCTCGATCCATTTGAGGCCGTGGGAAGCGATTTCCCAGCCGGCGTCCTGCATGGCGGCCACCTGGGCGGGCGATCGCTTGAGGGCCGTGGCCACGCCGTAGACGGTTGCCGGTATCTCCTTTTCGGTGAACAACCGGTGCAGCCGCCAGAAACCGGCGCGCGCGCCGTATTCGTAGATCGATTCCATGTTCCAGTGGCGCTGACCTGGCCAGGCCTGAGCGCCGACGATTTCCGAGAGAAAGGCCTCCGACGCCGCGTCGCCGTGAAGCACGCAGTTCTCTCCGCCCTCCTCGTAATTGATCACGAATTGCACGGCGATCCGGGCGCCGTCGGGCCAGGCGATGCGCGGGTTTGGACCATGGCCCAGGAGATCGCGGGGATATCTCATAGCAGCAGCTCCTCCAGAGATTGTCTCGTCGCCCAATTCGTAGCGAGAATTCCGCTCTCCCATTCCCCCCGAAAAATTTGAAAGTCTCGAAGGTTGAGCCCGCTACACAAGGGCGCCCGCCCCCCGGATACTCTATCCTCGATGCTGACTTTCGGAGGAGCGACAGAATGCAAGTTCAAGACGGAACGCCCGGGCGCCTGACGACCCACGTATTGGACACGGCGAGCGGGAAACCGGCAAGCAATCTGCGCATCGATCTCTACCGGATTGAAGGTGAGCGGAGTGAGCTCCTCTCCTCTACCCGCACCAACGATGACGGGCGCTGCGACGCGCCGCTTCTCAACGGCTCCACAATGGCAACCGGAACCTACGAACTGCGCTTTCACGCCGGAGAATATCTCGGCACTGCGGATGAGCGCGGCACGCACCCGTTTCTCGACGTGATCCCTATCCGCTTCGGGATCGCCGACCGGGCCGCGCATTATCACGTGCCGCTCCTGCTTTCGCCCTACGGCTATTCCACCTATCGCGGGAGCTGACGGCAATGACCACCGAAATCCGCAATACGATCCGTTTCCTTTTGAACGACCGGCCCGTCGAGCTTGCCGATGTATCGCCGGTGCAGACGCTGCTGGACTTTCTGCGCATCGACCGGAGTCTGCGCGGGACGAAAGAAGGCTGCGCGGAAGGCGACTGCGGCGCCTGCACCGTGCTTGTCGGCCGGCTTCTCGACGGCAAGCTCAAATACGAATCCGTCAACGCCTGCATCCGCTTCGTCGCATCGCTTGACGGCTGCCATGTGGTGACGGTCGAAGCGCTTGCGCAGCCGAACGGGCCGCTGCACCCCGTGCAGCAGGCGATGGTCGACACGCACGCCTCGCAATGCGGTTTCTGCACACCCGGTTTCGTGATGTCGCTCTACGGCCTCTGGATGACGAATGCGAAGCCGAGCGTTCAGGAAATCGAGAAGGCGCTGCAGGGCAATCTCTGTCGCTGCACCGGTTATGCGGCGATCATTCGGGCGGCGGAAGCGATTGCATCGGTCGGCGAGCTCGGCAAGGATCCGCTGATCGTGGAACGCGAGGAGATCACGCGGCAACTGGAGGCGCTTCGGGACGGGCGCCGCGTCGAGATCGGAGGCGAAGACGAGCGCGTCGTGCTTCCGGCCTCGCTGGACGATTTCGCCGTGGTTCTTGAGACGAACCCCAAGGCGACGATCGTCGCCGGTTCGACCGATGTCGGGCTCTGGGTCACCAAATTCATGCGCGACATCGCGCCGGTCGTCCATCTCTCGCATCTTGAAGAACTGCGGCGGATTTCCGTCGACGCGAACGGGATCAGCCTTGCCGCCGGCGTAAGCTACACGGAGGCCTATCCGGTCATCGTCCGGCACTTCCCGCAACTTCGCGAGCTCTGGGATCGTATCGGCGGCGAGCAGGTGCGCAATATGGGCACGGTCGGAGGCAATATCGCCAACGGTTCGCCGATCGGCGACACGCCGCCGGCGCTGATCGCACTTGGCGCTTCGGTGATCCTGCGCAAGGGAGCACGCCGCCGCACGCTACCCCTCGAAGCCTTCTTCATCGAATACGGCAAGCAGGATCGCGAACCCGGCGAATTCGTAGAGACTGTCCGGATCCCCTTCCTGGACGAGACCGACCGCTTCGCCGTCTACAAGATCACGAAACGATTCGATGAAGATATCTCCGCAGTCTGTGGCGCGTTCCGCGTGAAGCTCGACGGTGACGGCAAGGTTGCCGACGTGGCTATCGCCTTTGGCGGCATGGCGGGCACGCCGAAGCGCGCGTCGAACGTGGAGGCCGCTCTCAAGGGCGCGCAATGGAACGACGCTGCCATCGAGGCTGGCGTAGCGGCCTTCGAGCGGGATTACACGCCGCTCACCGACTGGCGCGCCTCCTCCGAATATCGGATGCTCGTTGCAAGGAATCTTCTGCGGCGCTTCCATCTGGAAACGCAGGAAACGCGCAATATCCGGATCGACCGCACGGTCGCGGTGGCTATGTAGAGAGGGTGGACCCATGAATGTGATGCAGCCCGTCGATCGCGTCCGCGGCGCCGTCCACGACAAGGAACGCCACGAATCCGGTCACAAGCACGTTTCCGGAACCGCAGAATACATCGATGACATTCCCGAGCCCGCGGGCACCCTTCATGGCTATCTGGGGCTCTCGCAGCGCGCGCATGCCGAAATCCTGTCGGTGGATTTCGAGGCCGTGCGTAACAGTCCTGGTGTCGTGGGAGTGCTCACGGCGGAGGACATACCCGGCGAGAACGATATCAGTCCGGCGCACAAGCACGACGATCCGGTCTTCGCGACCGGCAAGGTCGAGTTCCACGGCCAGCCCATCTTCGCGGTCATCGCGACCTCGCGCGAGGCCGCCCGGCGCGCGGCCGCCAAGGTAAAGATCGATTATCGCGATCTGCCGCATGTGACCGATGTTCTCGAAGCCGCGGCTGCGAACTATCCGCCGGTGATCGATCCCCTGAAGCTCGAGCGCGGCGACATCGATGCCGGCTTTGCCAAGGCTAAAAACACCGTTTCCGGCGAAATGCGTATCGGTGGCCAGGATCACTTCTATCTCGAAGGCCAGATCTCCTTTGCGATCCCCGGCGAGGATGACGAAGTGACGGTCTTTTCCTCGACCCAGCATCCGAGCGAGACGCAACTCATGGTCGCCCATGTGCTGGGCGTGCCGTCGAATGCAGTGACCGTGAACGTCCGGCGGATGGGCGGCGGCTTCGGCGGCAAGGAGACGCAGGCAAATCTTTTCGCTGCGGTTGCGGCAGTGGCCGCGAGGAAATACCGCCGCGCGGTCAAGGTGCGCCCGGACCGCGACGACGACATGACGGCGACCGGCAAGCGCCACGACTTTCACGTCGATTACAAGGTCGGCTTCGACGACGAGGGCCGCATCGAGGCGGTGGACGCGGTCTTCGCCGCCCGCTGCGGCTTCTCGGCCGACCTTTCCGGACCGGTGACCGATCGCGCGCTCTTCCACGCCGACAATTGCTATTTCTACCCGAACGTCCGGCTGCGCTCGCGGCCGCTGAAGACCAACACGGTCTCGAACACCGCGTTCCGGGGTTTCGGTGGACCGCAGGGCATGGTCGGCGGCGAGCGGATAATCGAAGACGTCGCCTACGCGCTCGGCAAGGACCCGCTCGAAATCCGCAAGCTCAATTTCTATGGCGGCGAGGGGCGTAACCTGACGCCGTACCACCAGACGGTGGAGGACAACATCATCGGCCGGATCATCGACGAGCTCGAGGCTTCGTCCGACTATGCGGCCCGGCGGCAGGCGGCCGTCGCATTCAACCGCGAGAGCTCCGTCATCAAGCGCGGCATCGCGCTGACGCCGGTGAAGTTCGGCATCTCCTTCACCAAGACGGAATACAATCAGGCCGGCGCCCTGGTCCATGTCTATACGGATGGCTCAATCCAGCTGAACCACGGCGGCACGGAGATGGGGCAGGGGCTCTACACCAAGGTGGCGCAGGTCGTAGCGGACGAGTTCCAGGTCGACCTCGACCATATAAAGGTGACCGCGACCTCGACCGGCAAGGTGCCGAACACCTCGGCGACGGCCGCTTCGTCCGGCTCGGACCTCAACGGCATGGCAGCCGCCAATGCCTGTCAGCAGATCAAGGAGCGGCTCGTGCGCTTCGCGGCCGAGCACTACGGCGTGAGCGAAGCTGATATCGCCTTCGAGCCCAACACGGTCCGGATCGGCGCCGGACGCATCGCCTTTACCGATCTTATCAAGGCGGCTTATGCCGCGCGCGTGCAGCTTTCGGCGGCCGGTTTTTACAAGACCCCGAAGATCCACTGGAGTCGCGCCGAAGGGCGGGGGCGTCCATTCTATTACTTCGCCTATGGCGCCTCCTGCTCCGAGGTCAGCGTCGACACACTGACCGGTGAGTACCAGGTCGAGCGGACCGATATCATCCACGATGTCGGCAAGTCTCTGAACCCGGCGCTCGACCTCGGCCAGGTCGAAGGCGCCTTCGTGCAGGGCATGGGCTGGCTGACGACGGAGGAACTCTGGTGGGATGCCAAGGGCCGGTTGCGGACGCATGCGCCCTCCACCTACAAGATCCCACTCGCCTCCGATCGCCCGCGCGTGTTCAACGTGCGCCTGGCCGAATGGTCCGTCAACCGGGAGGAGACGATCCGGCGCTCGAAGGCGGTCGGGGAACCTCCTTTCATGCTGGGGATTTCGGTTCTGGAGGCGATATCCATGGCAGCGGCGAGCGTCGCGGATTATCGTATTCCGCCGCGCATCGATGCCCCGGCGACGCCGGAGCGCGTGCTGATGGCGGTCGAGCGCCTGCGCGCCCACCGGGACGGGTAGGGACGATCGCGCGGCGAAGAGAATGGATGACTGAGATGGCGCGCCGAGAAGACATCCGGGATTTCCTGAGCCGTGAAAGCGCCTGCGTGCTTGTCGAGGTGGCGAGCGCGGCAGGCTCGACGCCGCGCGATACCGATGCCTGGATGCTCGTTTCAAAAGACCGCACCTTCGCCACGATCGGCGGCGGACAGCTGGAATTCATGGCGATCGACCACGCGCGGAAACTCGTTCAGGGGGCGAAGGCGGATCTTCGACTGGCGATCCCCCTCGGCCCGGAGATCGGCCAATGCTGCGGCGGCCACGTCGCGCTTTCCTTCAAAAAGGTCGATGCGGACACGCGTGCGACACTCATCGAGCGCAGCGACGATGAGATCGCGCATCGGCCGCATGTCTATATCTTCGGCGCCGGCCACGTCGGCAACGCGCTCGCCATGGCGCTGTCGCACGTGCCGCTCAGGACCGTTCTCGTCGACACCCGCGAACATGAACTCTCGGCCGCCGACGTGCCGGGTATCGAGACCTGCCTGACCGCAATGCCCGAAGCCGTCGTGCGCGACGCGCCCCCGGGCAGCGCCTTCGTCGTCCTCACCCACGATCACGCACTCGACTTCCTGATCGCGGCTGAGGCGCTCGGGCGCGAAGACGCCAGTTACGTCGGCATGATCGGTTCGAAGACGAAGTGCGCGACTTTCAAGAACTGGCTGTCGCGAGAGGTCAATCGTCCTGAGCTTTTCGAGAGGCTGGTTTGCCCGATCGGCGGTACGGTGGTGAAGGACAAGCGGCCGCCGGTGATCGCAGCCCTTGCCGCGGCCGAGATAATGACCGCGGCGCTGAACCGCCATCTGCAGCCTCGCGCGCTCGCCCCGAAGAGCCAGAGATCGATCAAGGCATAGGCCGGTTGTCGCCCTTTCGCGGGCGGATCACGCAGTCTGTCACGCGATCGGCCTCGTTCAGTTCGGCGGTGTGGCGCTGACCCCACTCGCAGAGTGCCAGCAGGACTGGCTCGAGGCTGAGGCCGAGCGTCGTCGCAGAATATTCGACGCGCGGCGGTATCTCGCGGAAAATCTGCCTGTGTACGAGGCCATGCTCCTCCATTTCGCGGAGCTGCTGGATCAGCACTTTCTGGCTGACGGCGGGTATCAGCCTTCGCAACTCGGAAAGCCGCTTCGGCCTATCGAACAGATGGTAGAGGATGATGGCTTTCCAGCGTCCGGAGATCACCTTGAGTGCGCGCTCGGAGGGCAGCACCGGCAATTTCTTTATGATCTCGGCCATGGTTACCCATCGGTCAGTATGGAACGAAAGAGTGTGTAGATGCGGTCCGAAGACTACCCCTAAATAACCGCGCAAACCAACAGTTTCGAGGTAAGTTCTTATGAAGGCCATTGAATTTCGCCGCTTCGGGGCGCCAGACGTGCTCCGAAGCGTCGATGTCCCTACACCGAGCCCGGGCAGAGGCGAGGCGCTCATCCGCGTGGGTGCCGTCGGCGTCAACTATTTCGAGGTTCTGATGCGGCAGGACCGCTACGCGGTCACGCCCGAACTGCCGATGATCCCGGGTGTGGAGGTCGCCGGCGTCGTCGCAGCGGTCGGAGAGGATCTTCCTCAAGATCTCGTCGGCAGTCGTGTCGCGGCCCCGATGTTCGCTCATGGGCGGGGTACCGGCGGATATGCCGAATATGTGGCGGTCGAGGCCGCGATGCTGGTGCCGATCCCGGACGGACTTTCCTTCGAAGCGGCTGTTGCCATGATGGTACAGGGCCTCACGGCTCTTTATCTCGTCCGGCAAAGCGCGCTGCAGAACAAAACGCTGCTGATCAGCGCTGCGGCAGGCGGTGTAGGTTCACTGCTCGTGCAATTGGCAAGGAAAGGCGGTGCGCGGACGATCGTTGCCGTTGCGAGTTCGGAGGAAAAGCTCGACTTCGCCCGTTCGATGGGTGCTCACGTCGGCATCAACTATGCGGCCCCTGATTGGACGGCAACGCTCAGGAGGGCTTTGAACGGTGGCGGAGTCGACATTCTCTACGATTTCGTCGGCGGCGAATTTACCGGCGCTGCGATCGATCTGCTGGCACCGGCGGGAGAGCTGGTTTTCGGGGCCCTCGGCAGGTTTGCGTTGAGCGCCCGGCAAGCAGAATCGATGTTCGCACTGAACCAATCCCTGCGCGGCTTCGCCTTACTGCCGCTCTTGAACCTCGCCGGCTTGAAGGCGGATCTCACCGAGCTTTTCAACCGGGCGCAAGAGGGCGCCTTGACGGTCGCGATCGACAGCCGCTTTTCGCTGGATCGGGCAGCGGACGCACACCGGGCGATCGAGAGCCGCCGAACGATCGGTAAGGTCGTGCTTGTGCCTTGAGGGCGCTGCGCTCAAGCGCTTGAACGCTCCTGCACCTCATGAGGCTCGGCAAGCACTTTGCCGATCAGCCGCTGACAGCGCTCGGCCATGAAGTCGATCATCAGCCGGACCTTCGGATCCTGGAAGCGCTTGTGCGGGTAGATCGCCGCAAGCTGGGCGCCGAGCGGCGGCGTCTCCTCGAGCACCGGGACGAGCAAGCCCTCGTCGATATGCTGTTTCACCTCGAAGAGCGGCTTGTTGACGATGCCGCGTCCGTCAAGCGCCCACTGGGTGAGCACGTCGCCATCATCCGAATCATAAGGACCGCCGACCTCGAACTTGCGGACGCCATCCGGTGTCTGCAAGGTCCAGTAATACTCCTTCGACCCGGGATAGCGCAGCAGAAGACAGTCGTGGCTGTGGCTTAGGAGGTCGTCCGGCGACGAGGGGATGCCGCGCCTTTCGAAATAGCGCGGCGACCCGCAGAGCACGCGGTCGCAGTTCATGATGCCGCGCATGCGCAGGTTCGAATCCTCGAGTATGCCGAGCTTGAAGGCGATGTCGACGCCCTCGGCAAGGATGTCGACATTATGATCGGAGAGGCGCAACCGCACCTCGATATCCGGGTAGCGGTCGTGAAACTCCGGTATGCCGGGCGCGATCAGCCGCCGGCCGATGCCGAGCGGGGCGGTGATCTTCAGCGCTCCCTTCGGATTTCTTGAAAGATCGGCGATGGCGCTCTCCGCCTCGTTCACCGCTTCGAGGATCTTTACCGCGCCTTCGTAGAAGACGCGTCCGTGCTCGGTCGGCGTCAGTTTTCTGGTGGTGCGGTTGAACAGGCGCACGCCCATATGCCGCTCCAACTCCTTGATTCTGTTGCTGGCAACCGCCGGCGTGACGCGCTGATCGCGGCCCGCTGCCGACAGCGTTCCAAGTTCCACGACGCGCACGAACACACGCACATTATCGAGATAGGACATGCTTCCGCCTCTGCTCTTCCGGCGCGAACGTAGCGCTCCGGCCCCTCTTCGATTTTATAGTTTTTTTTGAAAGAGTTGGTGCGATGGCGCCGTTCCCGCCTCCCCAAGCAATGACACATAATGAGCGCGAGAGAAATGGGGAGAACTCAATGTACGAGTATGCCATCGCCTGGGATTGGCTGACATTTGCGGTGAGATGGCTGCATGTCATCACCGGCATAGCCTGGATCGGCTCATCCTTCTACTTCGTCGCGCTCGACCTGGGGCTGAAGCAGCGTCCGGGCATGCCGGTCGGCGCCTACGGCGAAGAATGGCAGGTGCATGGCGGCGGCTTCTATCACATCCAGAAGTATCTGGTTGCGCCGGAAAACATGCCGGAGCACCTGATCTGGTTCAAGTGGGAGTCCTACGTCACGTGGCTCTCCGGTTTCGGCATGCTTGCGCTCGTCTATTATGCCGGCGCGGACCTTTACCTCATCGATCCGAACGTGCTCGACGTCTCCAAGCCGATGGCCATCGCCATCTCGCTGGCCTCGCTCGGCTTCGGCTGGCTTGCCTATGACACGATCTGCCGTTCGCCGTTCGGCAACGACAATACGCAGCTGATGGTGCTGCTCTATTTCATCCTCGTCGCCGTCGCTTGGGGTTACACCCAGCTCTTCACGGGCCGGGCTGCCTATCTCCATCTCGGCGCCTTCACGGCGACCATCATGTCGGCCAACGTGTTCTTCATCATCATCCCGAACCAGAAGAAAGTCGTGGCCGACCTGATCGCAGGCCGTACGCCCGATCCTGCGCTCGGAAAGCAGGCGAAGCAGCGTTCGACGCACAACAACTATCTGACGCTACCCGTGCTGTTCCTGATGCTTTCGAACCATTATCCGCTCGCCTTCGGCACGCAGTATAACTGGATCATCGCCTCGCTGGTCTTCCTCATGGGGGTCACGATCCGTCACTGGTTCAACACCCGCCACGCCAACAAGGGCAGCCCGACCTGGACATGGCTCGCGACGGTGCTTCTGTTCATCGCCATCATGTGGCTCTCCACCGTGCCCAAGGTTCTCTCCGAAGGCGGAGAGGCCAGGGCTTCGACGGCCGTCGAGGCCGTCGTCGCGTCGCCGGACTTTTCCAAAGTGCGCGATACCGTGCTTGGCCGCTGTTCCATGTGCCATGCGCGCGAGCCCGGATGGGAAGGCATAATCGTGCCGCCGAAGGGCGTCGTTCTCGAAGCCGACCGCGACATCGTCGCGCATGCCCGCGAAATCTACCTGCAGGCGGGGCGATCGCATGCCATGCCGCCTGCCAACGTCACCGGCATCACCGAGGAGGAACGCCAGCTTATCGCCTCCTGGTACGAGACGACCGTAAAGGAAGGAAAGGTCCAATGAACGATCTCTTGATCCGCGGCCGCGTGCTGACTTTCGTCAAGGAACCCGAGAGCATCGACGATGCCAGCTCCTACCGCTACTTCGAGGACGGCGCCGTTTTCGTGAGGAACGGCAAGATCGAGGGCCTCGGCCCTTACGGCGACATAGCGAGGCAGGCGGGGCCCGGCGTAGAGGTCGCCGATCATCGGCCGCACCTCGTACTGCCCGGTTTCATCGATACGCACCTGCATTTCCCGCAGACACAGGCTATCGCCTCCTACGGTGCGCAGCTCCTCGAATGGCTGAACACCTATATCTTCGTCGAGGAGCAGAAGTTCAAGTCGCCCAAGCACGCCGCCTTCATCGCGGGCCGCTTCATGGACGAACTCCTCTCCAACGGCACGACCACCGCAGTTGCCTATTGTTCTGTGCATCCGGAAAGCGTCGATGCCTTCTTCACCGCGGCCGAAGAGCGAAACATGCTGATGATCGGCGGCAAGGTGATGATGGACCGCAACGCGCCGGACGCGCTGCAAGACACGCCGGAAAAGGGCTATGACGAGACGAAGGCGCTCATCGTCAGGTGGCACGGCCGCGGCCGCGCGCATTATGCGATCAGCCCGCGGTTCGCGATCACTTCGACGCCGGAGCAGATGGAGGTGAGCCGCGTGCTCGCTGCCGAGCATCCGGATTGCTACGTTCAGACCCACCTGTCCGAAAACCGGGACGAGATCGCTTTCGCCACCTCGCTCTATCCGGAAGCGAAGGACTATACCGACATTTATGCGCGCTACGAGCTGCTCGGCCGCAAGACTCTGCTCGGCCATTGCATCCATCTGAGCGACCGCGAGATATCGGTCCTCGCAGAGACCGGGGCGGTCGGCGTTTTCTGTCCGACCTCGAACCTGTTCCTCGGCAGCGGGCTCTTCGATCGCGATCGTTTCGACAGGCTCGGCGCACGCCATGCGGTTGCGACCGATGTCGGCGGCGGTACGAGTTTCTCGATGCTGGAAACGATGGACGAAGCCTATAAGGTGCTGCACCTGCAGGGCCAGCGGCTCTCGCCGCTCAATTCCTTCTACATGTTGACGCTCGGCAATGCGCGCGCGCTCGATCTTGAACATCGGATCGGCTCGCTGCATGCTGGCGCGGATGCGGACATCGTCGTTCTCGACAGCCGCGCCAAGCCGGCCATGGAGCTCAGGATGCAGGTTGCCTCGACGCTTGCCGAAGAGCTCTTCATTCTGCAGACCATGGGCGACGACCGCTCGGTGGCCGAGGTATATGTGGCGGGCGAGCCGATGAAGAGCGGCCGGCGGGAGACGAAGGCCGAGGCCGTGAGGGCACTGGCGACGGCATAGCTGAAAGTACGATCAAAGGAAGCGTGCAGCAGGCCCGCATCCGCCTGCCGGCAGCTCGCCCATTTAGATAGTGAGCTTCGCGAGGGACGGGGAAGGTGCCGCGAACCCCTTCGCCCCCGCCTGTGGGGAGCAGGTGCCGGCAGGCGGGTGAAGGGCCTTCGCCGACGGCGGGGACCGCAACAGGCAACTACCGCCCGTTGATCGCAATGCGCTTGGCTTTCGACTGGGCCTGCTCCGTCTTCGGCAGGGTCACCGTCAGGACGCCATTGCGGAAGGTCGCATTCACCCTGCTTTCATCCACCTCGTATCCGAGCGGAATGCGCCGTTCGAAGCGACCGTAATATCGCTCAGAGAACTGGTTTTCCTCGTCCTCGGTCTCTGCCCGTTTTTCGCCTCGCAGCGACAGCACGCCCTCGGACAAGGACAGTTCGACATCCTTTTCCTCGAGACCCGGCAGTTCAGCGGTCACCTTGATTTCCTTATCCCGGTCGGAGACCTCCACGCTCGGCCAGCCGCCTGCAAGACCCGTAAGGCCGCTGAAGGGCAGGCGGGTTTCGAAGCTGCGGAAGGCGTCGTCGAACAGGCGGTTCATTTCCCTGTGGAGCGCCAGGAAGGGATTTCGGTCGTTGTCGCGATAGGAAGCCGGCACCTGGCCCTGCGCGCGGCCCCATGGGATGAGATCACGTACATTCATCGGTCCGTTCCTTTCTTTGCACTAGGAGCGGGGTGTGGCGTCTTGCGGCCTCTCCCGCTCCCATTCCGGAACCGAAGCGTCAGCGTCCGCCGGCGCTTCGGTGCGATTGGCATGCGCAGCTACGCTGCGTGCTTTTCGCCTTCGATCTGTTTCGAGGCCTCGCCGGCCGGCAATGCCTCTGCCTGATGTATCTCTATCCGACGCGGCTTCATCTGCTCGGGAAGCTCACGGACGAGGTCGATCTTGAGCAGGCCGTTGGCGAGGTTGGCGCCGGTGACGCTGACAAAGTCGGCGAGCTGGAAGCGACGCTCGAAGTTGCGGGCGGCAATACCGCGGTAGAGATACTCGGTGTCGTCTTCCCCGGTTTTCGCACCGGTAACGGTCAGCATCTGCTGCTCGTGCGTGATGGTGATCTCGTCCGGGGCGAAGCCCGCTACCGACATTGCGATCCGGTACTGGTTCTCACCGACCCGCATAATGTCGTAGGGCGGCCAGTTGTCGTTAGGCGCCAGGCGACTTGCGGAATCCAAGAGATCGAACAGATGTTCGAAGCCAACGCTGGAGCGCGACAGCGGCGAGAAATCGAAGCTTGTTCTCATAGCCATATCCTCCTTGAGCAACATGGACGATGAGGAGCGCCGAAGAGAACGGAGCTCCTCGACTGCGAGCCCCTTACAGGCGGCTCTCGCACCCGATTTAGTCATTCGAAGCCGGGTTTCAAGGGTCTCCGGGCATCGATTTTCGTCCGTTGCTCCGGGCCGGTGGTGGCCGCAAAAACCGGCCGTTCGAACGAGGGCTCAAGCCGCTGATCGAGGTTCTTGAATTTACCTTTTCCGCTCCAATATCTGGTGAGCGCGATACGTTTTCGAGACGCGCAGAGATCAATACGGCACCTCGCAGCGCTGCCTGGTTCGTTCGACCCGTGAGAGTGCAGCGGGCGTGCAGTTCATTGACGGCATAGGAAAGGAGGAAAAATGCTTCTCAATGAGATCCCCTGGACGATCCCTCTCACCGTGCGCCTTTCCAACGGTCTGACGCACACTTTTGCCTCCGTTTACGAGGCCCTCGACTTCCTGGAAAACGAGTGGCCGCTCAGGAAGGGCGAACGCTACGAACGGGCGGTGCGGACCTGTCGGCGGGCGTTGAACCGGATGACGCCGGCGGCAGTGGCGCGGGAAGCCTTCATCGCCGCTTGCCTTGAAGCGGGCATGCCGCTCGTCATGGCACCGCCGGCCCGCGAGCCGCAGGGCGATAGCGTCAAGGCCGCGCAAACGGCGTAAAGCGGGAGGATCAGGTCATCATGCACAGACCCCGGCATGCGCGCCGCGGCGCCGTCTTCATTTCGGCGACGCGAAACGTCTGTTAAGACGACGAAATGGCCTCCGGGCGGGGGCCGGACGATGATCTGCTACCAGATACGCGCGACGCCGGTAAATGCTGCGGCTGTACGCGCGAGCAATTGCGTGTGATCGCTGGCCGGGCGCGCAGTTGGGAGGGGGCGTTTCCCGATGTGGAAGCCGTGCTCGACGAGGCCCTATCGCTCGTCGAGCGCATGCTTGCACGCTCCGTTCTTGAAATCGAACGTGTAAAGTAATACCTGAAATGAAGCATTCCTTACCGAGGTAGATGATGAGCGCGACGGTGACGACAAAAGGTCAGGTGACCATCCCGAAGCCGGTGCGGGACTTCCTTGGCATCGTGCCGGGAACACGGGTGGATTTTCTGCGTGCCGCAGACGGCACCGTGGTTTTGACGCGGGCGGATGAGAAGCGGCCTGCGAGCCGCTTCAGCAAGCTGCGCGGCCATTCCGGGAAGGGTTTGAGCACCGATGCCATCATGGCGCTGACGCGCGGTGACGAGTGACGTTCGTCGATACGAACGTCCTGCTCGATGTGGTGACCGACGATCCGACCTGGGCGGATTGGTCGATCGGGCAACTCGAAGCCGCGACGTTGCGCGGGCCGCTTCTGATCAATGATGTCGTCTATGCCGAACTTGCGGTGCGCTACGAGCAGATCGAGCGACTGGATGCGTTTGTGTCGGAAGCCGGGATCGATATCGCCGCCATGCCGCGGCCGGCGCTTTTTCTGGCTGGCAAGGTGTTCCTGAAATATCGCAAGGCAGGTGGACAGCGCACTGGCGTCCTGCCGGATTTCTTCATCGGCGCGCATGCCGCCGTCGACCGGTTGGATCTGTTGACGAGGGATACGGGGCGGTATCGGAAGCATTTCCCGACTGTAACGTTGATTACGCCGGACCGATAGGTCGCTTAATCGCGGGGATGCGCCGAAGCGGGCTCTAGCAGCAACAGATTCCCTGGACGATCCCTCTCACCGTGCGCCTTTCCAACGGTCTGACGCACACTTTTGCCTCCGTTTACGAGGCTCTCGACTTTCTGGAAAACGAGTGGCCGCTCAGGAAGGGCGAACGCTACGAACGGGCGGTGCGGACCTGTCGGCGGGCGTTGAACCGGATGACGCCGGCGGCAGTGGCGCGGGAAGCCTTCATCGCCGCTTGCCTTGAAGCGGGCATGCCGCTCGTCATGGCATCGCCGTCCCGCGAGCCGCAAGGCGATAGCGTCAAGGCTGCGCAAAGGGCGTAAAGGAGGCGGACCGGCGGTCGCCTGGAGGGTCCGTTCGTTTCACTGGACGAAGACGCGTACGCTGGCGGCACGCCCCAGCGCATCGATGACCGTGAGTGTCGAGTAGCCGCCGCCATCCGGCAGCCACTGGCTGACGCGCCGTCGGGTCACGTCGGGTAGCGGGCGGCCGTTGGCAAGCCAGCGAAAGGGCGCCCGGCCGCCCTGGAGCTTCAGCGTCAAGGGCGTGATCTCGCCGTCCCCATGCGCGCCAAGCTCGACGCGGGCGCCTTCCGGCGGGAACACGATCTGCGGCGCCGCTTCACGGGCCGAGGCCGAAAGCAGCCCGTTCGCCGTGACCGAGAAGCGCCGCTGGCTGATCGGCAGATCGGCCTGAACAAGCCGGACGGCGCCCGCGGGCGGGCCGGGCAGGGGTGTTATCGCGATCCCCGCCTTGGCAAATCCTTCGAAGAGAATCGGCGCCGCCGCACCGTAACCGGTCAGGCCGGGCACGGCGCCATTGTCGGCCCGGCCGACCCAGACACCGAGCACATAGCGGCCGTCGAAGCCTACGGACCAGGCATCGCGATAGCCGTAGCTGGTGCCGGTCTTATAGGCGATGCCGTGCCGGCGGCTTCCCGCCGGTGGCAGCACGTCGGAGAGTATGTCGGCGACATGCCAGGCGGCGACCGCCGACAGGAGCGGTTCGCCGTCGATGGGGCCGGGCACGCCTTCGATGCCGTCGCCGAGGCGCACCGGCCAGCCCTGGTTCGCCAGGCCCGCATAGAGCTGCACGAGCTCGCGAAGCGTGATGCCGACGCCGCCGAGGCCGATCGCAAGCCCCGGCGCCTCGTGCGGCGGCAATTTCGGCCTGACGTCGGCGCGCCGGAAGCGCACCATCAGGCGCGACGGACCGATGGCATCGAGCAGGCGGATCGCCGGCACGTTCAGGGACAGTTGCAGCGCCTCACGCACGCTGACGTCGCCCTGATAACTCATGTCGAAATTGCGCGGCCGGTAGCCGAAGAAGTCCGCCGGCCGGTCTTCGATGATCGTCTCCTGGCTGACGAGGCCCTCCTCGAAGGCAAGACCGTAGATGAAGGGTTTCAGCGTCGATCCGGGGGAGCGGGTGATCCGCGTCATGTCGATCCAGCCCGAGCGGCTTGCGTCGAAATAGTCGGCCGAGCCAACCTCGCCGACGATCTCGCCGGTCCTGCTATCGGCCATGACCATGGCGACCGACACCTTGGGGCCGAGCCTTGCAGCACCTTCGCGGGCGACGCCTTCGAGGCCCCGTTGGATATTGCGGCTAAGCGTTGTCGGATGCCTGCGCTCCGCCGGATGCTTCCGTCGCGCCGCCTCGGCGAGATGGGCAGCATGGGCGGGAAGCTGCAGCCGGCGCGTCGGTATGGCGGTCATCGCCGCCCGCTCCGCTTCGCCTTCGCCGATCACCCTGGCGACCGCGGCGCGGGCGAGCACGCGTTTGCGGGCTGCTTCGGCAGCGGCAAGATTGCGGTCGGGCCGGCGCCTTTCCGGCAGTTGCGGCAACGCGACGAGCAGTGCTGCCTCTCCAGCCGAGAGGCGGCGCGGCTCCTTGCCGAACCAGGCGAGGCTTGCCGCGCGCACGCCCTCGAGATTGCCGCCATAGGGCGCATGGGTCAGATAAAGATCGAGAATCTCGTCCTTGCCGAGGCGCCGTTCGATCTGGATGGCGCGCGCCACCTGCCGAAGCTTCGCCGCCAGCGTGCGTCTCTCCCGCGGCTCGATAAGCCGCGCCACCTGCATGGAGAGCGTGGAAGCGCCGGAAACGACATGGCCGCTGGTGATGAACTGCAGCGCGGCACGAGCGAGCGCCAACGGATCGACCCCGTGATGTTCGCGAAAGCGCTGGTCCTCATAGGCGATCAGCATTGCGATGAAGCGCGGGTCGACATCCTGCGCGGTCGTCTTCAGCCGCCACAGGCCATCCTTGGTCGCGAAGGCGCGCAGGAGGTGGCCGTCTCTGTCGAGAACTTCGGCCGAGACCGTTTCGGCCTCGGAGAGCGGCGGCGGAAAGGCCCTGTCGGCCCATTCGAGGGTGAAGACTGCGAGAGCGGACAGGATCAGGACGAGGGATACGACGACGATCGCCCGGCCGCGTCTGGATGGGTCGCGTAGGGCTGCTGCCCCAATGCCTTTGCGGTTCGACTTCCGCAGAGAGAACATCATCCTGCGTCCTACTGGGCTGCCTGCACCTCCATGCGTCCCGTCGCCGTGCGCGCCGAGAATTGCGGCCGGTACATGTCCTCCACGCTCGCGGCCGGATGGTCGTATGTGCCGGGCGTCACCGCGCGTACGACATAGGCGAGGGTGATTTCGCGGTTGTCGCCAGCCGAACGGTCGAAGGCGGCCACGAAGCGGTCGCTGCGGAATTCGGTATGGGCAGCCTCGACCTGGCCGATCCATTCGAAATTCGAAAGCTGGGCGCTGTCGACGAGGCTTGGATTGTCGATCTCGAATCCGGCGGGCAGGAGGTCGGTGATAAGCACCCGGGACGGCCAGTCGTTGCTCTCGGTCACCTTCAGCACCGCGACATAGCGCTCGTTCTGCCGGGCCTCGCTGACATTAGCGGCCGTTCCCTCGAGCGTGTAATAGCTCCGCTCGATGGAGAAGCCTTCGCCGCCGGCCGAGAGCGGCTGGGCTGGCGCCGCCACCGTCGTCACGACGGCGGAGACCATGTCGGTGCCCTCGTTGCGGATAACGACCGGATGCTCGATCAGCGCATCGCCGGTCATGCGGGCGGCGTAACTGCCCGTGCGCGCTGCGCCGTTGACCTCGATCCTCATGTCTTCGTCGCCTCCCTGGATTGCGCGTGCGGCCAGGAGCATCCAGGTCTGCTCCTGGGTGCTCGTGTATCTCGCCTGCTGCCATTCCCGGGCGACGACCCTGGAAAGCTCGGGAATGATCGGCGGCACGGGCCGGCTCTCGGCTGCCAGCGCCAGCACGGCCGCGCCGTCGCGAAGCGAAGAGCCGTAGTCGGAGCGGGCGAGGCTGACAGCGACGAGCCCAGTCGACATGTTGGCCGCGGCCGCGAAGATATCCTGCGAGCGCCGGGCGTCGCCATAGAGCGCGAGCGCCGCGGCGATATGGGCCTTGGCGAGCGGGGTCGGGAAATCGCCGAGCATCGTGTCCGCATAATAACGCAGATCGCTGATCGCGGCCTTGCGGTTGCGCGCCAGGACATAGAGCGCATAGGCGATCTCGTTGCCGCGGTCCTTGACGTTGGTCTCGTAGCTCAGCGCGTTCTGCAGGTTTTCGAGCGCCTGCACCATCGATTGTTCCGGCACGTCGAATTTCTGCTCCCGCGCGCGGGTAAGGAAATCGGTGACGTACGTATCGAGCCAGAGATCGCCGGAGCCGGGGCTCCAAAGGCCGAAGCTGCCGGTGGAGGATTGATAGGCAAGGACCCGATAGATCGCCTCCTGCACGCGCTTCTTGACGCCCTCTTCGTCGGCAAGCCCGGCTTGCTTGGCAAGCTCGCTGAGATAGAGCAACGGCAAGGCGCGGCTCGTCGTCTGCTCGGCGCAGCCATAGGGATAGCGGTCGAGCGTCATCAGAAGCGCCGGCACGTCGAAGGCGGCCGAACGCGTCACGTTGAGGCTGACCGAAGCGCCCTGCAGCAGGCTGTCGGCGAGCAATTGCTCGTCCACCGTGAGGCTGCTGCCGGCGGCGACATTGACGACATGACGCTGAGTGACCGGCAGGGCTGCCGGGCGGACAGGAATGTTCAGCGTCTGCTCCAGCGACAGGCCCGAGGCGTTCGATAGCCTGACGGTGACGAGACCGTCTCCCGGATACTGTCCGGCGAGCGGCAGGGTAAGAGCGGATTTGCCGCCGGCGCCGAGGTTCACCATTTCGGCCGCTGTCTGTTCGACGGTGACCGGGCCGTTGGTCGTGACCTGCAGTTGATAATCGCCCGCCGGCCCGTCGGTGTTGGCGATATCGAGCCGCAATTCGGCCCGGTCTCCCGGCGCCAGGAACTTCGGCAGGCTTGCGGTCACGACGACCGGATCGCGGATGACCACGTCCTTCACGGCATGGCCGACGCCGGACTTCGTCCAGGCGACCGCCATGATCCGTGCCGTTCCGTTGAATTGCGGAATGTCGAATCGAACATTCGCCATGCCTTCGGCGTCGAGCTTGATGGCGCCCGAGAAGAAGGCGACGAGCTTTTCGGTCGGGGGGCTGCCCTGGAGCGGCATTTGTCCGCCGTCGCCGCCCGTGCGCAGCCGGCCGGTCGCGCCGAGCGAGCCGTCGATCAATCGTCCGTAGAGATCGCGCATCTCGAGCCCGATCCGCCTCTGGCCGAAATACCATCCGTCCGGGTCCGGAGCCTCGTAGCGCGTCAGATTCAGGATGCCGACATCGACTGCGGCAACCGTGACATAGGCGTCTTCGTTGGCGCCGGCGCCCCGGACCTGAAGGCCGATATCGAGCGGCCGGCGCGGCTCGGTCTTCTCGGGCGCGTCCAGGCTGACGGCGAGCTTTCGATCCGCGGGATCGACGGCCAGCCACTTGATGCCGATCGCCCGCATGGGCATGCGGCTCTCCTGCGCTTCGCCCGGGCGGTAAAGCGTCGCCGTGACATAGGTGCCCGTACCCCATTCGGCCGTCACCGGCAGTTCCACCTCGCCGCCGGCTTCGGCAATGGCCGCGGTCTTCGTCGTCACCAGGGTTTCCGTGCCGACAGTCACCAGCAGTTCGCCGGCGAAGCGCGGCGAAACCTTGAGCTTCGCCGTCTCGCCGACCGCATAGTTTTCCTTGTCGAGTGCGATCTCCAGCCCGTCCGGGGTCTCCGTCGAGGAGGCCTCGACGTACCAGCCCGCATCGAACTCAACGCTCGAAGCCGGCCCGTCAAGGGCTGCCGCCTCGATCTCCAGCCGATAACGGCCCCAGCCGACCGGGACGGAAATTTCAGCCCCGTCCTCCGTCACGTCGGCCGAGCCGCTCGCCACCTGTTTCGTGGAGACGACCGGCTCGTATTTCCAGGCGGTGCCGTCGCGATACCACTGATAATTCCGTTCGACGCTGATCAGCCTCCAGGGGAGACCCGGCATCGCGGTTCTGGTGCCGTCCGCGTCGACGGCGATGACGTGGAATTTCCCGACAGAATTTTCGGCGAGGTCTCCGGAGAACTCCGGCTTGATCCCGATCATCGGACCCTCGGGTTTCACCGGCAGGGTCAATGTGCGCTCGACCGCGCGGCCGCCGGCCTCGCGCATGCGAACCGTCACACTGGCGTTGAGCAGCTGCGTCGTTCCGGGGACCTCGGTCAGATCGACGTCGAAAACCGACTTGCCGTTTTCATCGAGCGGCTCCAGACCTTCCAGCGGCAGGCGCGTGTCCTCGCTTGCCTCTTCGTCAGCGAGGCCGAAGAAATAGCCGTTGAACGCCTCGCTCCGGCGTGTCGGCCTGACGGCAATTTCGCCTTCCAGCGTCAGGCCCGCGGCGGGTGAGCCGTAGAGGTAGCGTCCGTCGACGGCGATTTCGACGGGGGTGCCGACCTCGATCGCCTCTGCCTCGCTCGTCAGGTCGAACTCGGTGCGGTCCGGCACGAAATCGTCGACGAGGAACTGCTTCTCGGCGATCGCAGAGCCCTTCGTATCGGTGAATATCTGCATCGTCCAGGTGCCGCGCATCGCATTTTCTGGGACCGGCAGATCGAGCGTGTGCCCGCCGAGCTTGCCGCCGTCGCTGACGAGGCGGCGGTCCTCGACGCCGTCCGGGCGCAGGAAAACGAAGGTCAGCGGCAACTTCTCGATCGCGGCACCGTTGACGTCGCGGGTGAGCGCTGCGGCATGAACGGTTTCGCCCGCGCGATAAATGCCGCGTTCCGTCCAGGCGAAGACGTCGATCGCACCCGGTGCGGCGCGTCCGGTGACGCCTCGGTCGGAAAGGTCGAAGCCGGCGCGCGTCATGTCCAGGAACACGTAGTCGTCGCTACCCTTTCGGGCGGTGATCGCCGCCGGCGTCATGCTGGCCGTGCCGCGGATCAGTCCGGCGGAAAAGGTTGCGCGCCCTTCCGCATCGGTCGTCGCCGTCCCGAGCACCTCATTGTTCTTGGCGACCAGCTGCAATTCGACCTCTGCAAGAGGCTTGGCGCTCGCAAGCGAACGCGCGAAGACGGTAAGCCCATCCGTGCCTGCAAAGGTCGATATGCCGATGTCGGACACGACGAACCATTGCGTGGCGCGGGCGTCCCAATCCTGTGTAAGCCCGGTTCCGGAGCTCGCCGTCAGCACGTAGACGCCGGGCTTGCGCTGCGGCAGAGCCTCGTCGACCGGAAAGCTCGTCACCACTTCCTTGTTAAGCTCGGTGGCGATGTCGATGCTGCCCTGCCAGACCAGCTCGCCGCTCTCGTCCTTGATGCGCTCCTCGCTGTAGCCGTCGAGTTGGGTCAGGAACTGGGAGCTCGTGAGCAGCGAAGAGATGTTGCGGTCGCCGATACGGTAGAGCTTGAGCTTGGCGCTTTCCGTATTGACCGAGACGATCGGAATGCCGCGCCGCGCAGTCGAAGGCAGAACGAAGCTGTCGCCGGTGAAGCGGACCATCGGCCCGCGGTCCTTCACGTACACGTCGAGGCTGATGGGGATCTCGATGACTTCCTCGACGGAGGAGGGCAGGCCCTGCCTCAGCACGAGTTTGTAACGTTTGCCATGCGCCAGGCCTTCGACGCAGATTTCGCTGCCCTTGGCTTCCACCGCCTTCGGCGCGGCGCCATCGAGGGTTACGAAGGAGGAATAATCGGGACCGTTCTTCAGTAGCGGCTCGGAGAATTGCACGCAGGCGCGGGGGCTGGCGCTGTCTGCATCGACCGTGTGGCCGGTGACCCGAAAGCCCTGCCGTGCCTTGAGATCGAGATAAGCCGTCTCGACCGACTTTGCCTGCACGAGTTCGAGGCTCGCTTTGTAGGCCCGGAGCGCGGCACGATAGTTCTGCAGCTTGTCGAGCGCCTGGGCGAGAATAGCCAGCGCATGCGCGCGACTTTGCGCGGTCCGCGTCAGTTGATAGCCGTTAAGCGCGGCAAGGGCGGCTTCGCTCGCCAGGTCCGTGCCGCCCGTATACCGGTTGGCGGCCTCAGCCGCCTCCAGCCACAACGCGCTGTCATCCGGCGTTACCGCAAGCGCACCGCGGAAGGCCTGGAGGGAGGCGACGAAGTTGCCGGCCGTCAACTCGCTGCGCGCCGCCTCGATGAGGCCGTTGACCCCGAAACCCTGCTGCTCGTCGGCCAGAACGAGATTCGCCTTTACATCGCGCGCCTGCTGAAGGAGGTCGTCCGAGACGAAGTCAAGGCGCGGCGGTGCCCCGATGTCGGCTTCGCCCGCGGCGGTTTCGACGACCTTGCCGGCGAGGGCCCCCGGGAACGTGTTCAACTGGTTGAAGTCGGACTTGAGGAAGCACCACTTCACCTTTGGATTGTAGGTGAAGGCCCTGCAGGAGCGGTCGGCGATGCAGGCACTCTGGCATTGGTCGAGCGATACGTTCTGCTCGGTGCGCAGATCGAAGCCGAAATAGTCGGCATCATTGGTAATCTCGATCCGGCGTTCCGGCTCGGCCGCTGCGATCGGCATCCCCAGGGAAACGAGTGTGAAGAGAAGAGTGGAAAGACCGAGAAACGCGCGCATAGACAAAAGTCCCCCCGACGCTGGCCGCTTCGATTGTACATCACTCTTTCAACCTTCGCCGGGCGTTGTCAATCGAGGAAACGGCGAGTTCAGGGGACACCCTATGGCTGTGCGGCGCCCAGTGTGCCTTGAAGCACGAGCCCATAGGCCAGCTCGTCCGTCCAGCTTCGCCCCGGCGGATCGCTTGCGGGCCGAGGCAGTCCTGTGATATTTCTCACAGATTAACATTGCACAAAATGCTTTCTTTATAATTTGGAAGAGCCATGGCCAGCCGCAGGGAAACACGCATCGCCACCTTGTCCGACGCGCTTTCGGCGCGGCGCGTCGTGCATCTGAAAGAGGCGGCGGCGCTGCTCGGCGTATCGGAAATGACCGTCCGCCGTGATGTCGCCGACCATCCTGGGCTGTTCGGATATCTGGGCGGCCATATCGTCCCGGCCGCCGAGATCGAGAGCGATGCGCCCTACGAACTTGCCCGCGCGGCCGACAGTCACGCCGCCGCCAAGCGGCAGGCTTGCATTCATGCCGCCCGGCACATTCGCCCGGATGAGACGATTTTCATCGATTGTGGTACGACGCTGGAATATCTGGTCGAGCTGATACCGGACGATTACGCAATTACGGCGATCTGTTATTCCCTGAACACGGCCGAAAGGCTGACGCGGAAGAAAAATCTCCGCATGGTAATGCTGGGCGGCGTCTATCACCCGTCGTCGGCTTCGTTTTCCGGTGCGCCCGGCATCGAGACGCTCGACCAGCTCGGCATCAATGTCGCCTTTCTTTCGGCGGCCGGGATAGACCCGGCGAGGGGAGCGACCTGCGTTCATTTCCACGAGGTGCCGGTCAAGCAAAAGGTGATTTCGCTGGCGCGCGAGAATTACCTCGTCGCCGACAGCAGCAAGCTCGGCAAGCTGAAGGCGGCTTTCTTTGCTCCACCCGGTGCTTTCCGGTCGCTTATCACGGAAGACGGCGAAACCGCGCTGACGCCTGTGCCTGGAAAAGTATGAGCGCGCGCAACCAGCCTTGACAGGCGGCGGAAATGATGAAAGTTTAACAAATATCGTGTTAGAAAACTAACATTCTGGTGTTCGCTCTTGAAGCGCGCCGCCGGTGGTCCGGGTAGAGGGGAGAAATCGGTTGGAAGACCTTGCTCTGAGAAGCGCGGCGGTGCACCCCGCCGGCGCGGGCCACAACTGGCCGCGCAATGACGGTGTCGAGCTCGACCTGTCCTGGGTGCTCGATCAGCGCGTCAATCTCTCTGCGGCAGAGCGCCGCGTTCAGACGCTGCCTGGCCGGCGCACCGTCAAGAAGGATGCGCAAGCCGCCTGGCTCTTGAAAGCCGTCACCTGCATCGATCTCACGACGCTCAACGGCGACGATACGACCGAGCGCGTAAAACGCCTCTGCGCAAAGGCGCGCCAGCCGGTGCGTCAGGACATTCTCGAAGCGCTCGGCATGGGCGATCGAGGTATCACGACCGGCGCAATCTGTGTCTATCATCGCTTCGTTTCGACCGCGGTGGAGGCCCTGGAGGGCTCCGGAATTCCGGTGGCGGCAGTGTCCACGGGCTTTCCGGCAGGTCTCGTTCCCCATGACGTCAAGCTCAGGGAGATCAAGGCCTCGGTTGCCGATGGTGCTCGGGAAATCGACATCGTCATTACCCGCGAGCACGTCCTGACCGGCAATTGGCAGGCGCTCTACGACGAAATGCGCGATTTCCGTGCGGCCTGTGGCGATGCGCATGTCAAGGCCATCCTCGCGACCGGCGATCTCAAGACGCTTCGCAACGTCGCGCGGGCTTCGCTCGTCTGCATGATGGCGGGCGCCGACTTCATCAAGACGTCGACCGGAAAAGAAGGGGTGAACGCGACCCTGCTCGTCACGCTCGCCATGCTCAGGATGATCCGGGCCTATGAGGAGCGAACCGGAATCAAGGTCGGCTACAAGCCGGCCGGCGGCATCTCCGTCGCGAAGGACGTGCTGAACTATCAGTTCCTCATGAAGGAAGAGCTTGGGCGGGAATGGCTCGAGCCCGACCTTTTCCGCGTCGGCGCATCGAGCCTGCTCGCCGATATCGAGCGACAGCTCGAACATCATGTCAGCGGCGCGTATTCGGCCCTCAACAGACACCCGATCGGATAATCAGATGAGCGTTGCCACTTTCTTCGACGATATGTCCTATGGCCCGGCCCCCGAAGCCGACACCGAGGCGCGCGCCTGGCTCGCTCGGCATGAAGGCAAGTTCGGCCATTTCATCAACGGCGCCTCTGTCGGGTCGGTTTCCGGCAAGACGTTCGACACGTTCGAGCCGGCGACGGGCAAACTGCTCGCGAAAATCGCACATGGCGGGCGCGACGACGTGAACGCGGCGGTGGCGGCGGCGCGCAAGGCGCAAGGCCCGTGGGCCAAGCTCTCCGGACATGCGCGCGCCCGACACCTTTATGCACTCGCGCGAATGATCCAGCGCCATGCGCGCCTGATCGCGGTCGTCGAAGCGCTCGACAACGGCAAGCCGATCCGGGAAACGCGCGACATCGACATTCCGCTCGCCGCTCGCCACTTCTATCATCATGCCGGCTGGGCACAGCTGCAGGAGACGGAATTCGCCGACCAGGTGCCCGTGGGCGTCGTCGGACAGGTCATCCCCTGGAACTTCCCCTTCCTGATGCTCGCCTGGAAGGTTGCCCCGGCGCTGGCGCTCGGTAATTCCGTCATCCTGAAGCCTGCGGAGTTTACGCCCTTGACGGCGCTGCTCTTCGCGGAGCTTGCCGCTGCAGCGGGCCTCCCCGCGGGCGTGCTGAACGTGGTGACGGGCGAGGGCGAGACGGGGGCGCTGATCGTCGAACACGAGGATATCGACAAGATCGCCTTTACCGGCTCGACCGAAGTCGGACGCCTCATCCGCGAGAAGACGGCAGGGAGCGGCAAGTCGCTGACGCTGGAACTCGGCGGCAAGTCGCCCTTCATCGTCTTCGACGATGCCGATATCGACGCGGCGGTCGAGGGCGTCGTGGATGCGATCTGGTTCAACCAGGGCCAGGTCTGCTGCGCCGGTTCACGCCTTCTGGTGCAGGAGGGCGTGGCGCCGGTCTTTCATGATCGCCTGAAGCGGCGCATGGAGACGCTCCGCGTCGGTCATCCGCTCGACAAGGCGATCGATATGGCGGCGATCGTCGCGCCGGTGCAGCTCCAGCGCATCGAAGAGCTGGTGGCGAAGGGTGTCGCCGAAGGCGCTTCGATGCATCAGCCGAAGATCGAACTGCCGAAGGGCGGCAGCTTCTTTCGGCCGACGCTGCTGACCGGGGTCCAGCCGACTTCCGTCGTCGCGACCGAGGAAATCTTCGGGCCGGTGGCCGTGTCGATGACCTTCCGCACGCCGGAGGAGGCCATCCAGCTTGCAAATCATAGCCGCTACGGCCTTGCGGCCAGCGTCTGGAGCGAAACGATCGGTCTTGCCCTGCATGTTGCCGCCAAGCTTGCGGCCGGCGTCGTCTGGGTCAATGCGACCAACCTCTTCGATGCATCGAGCGGCTTCGGCGGAAAGCGCGAGTCCGGCTTCGGCCGCGAGGGCGGGCGCGAAGGCTGCTACGAATATCTGAAGCCGAGGGCCTGGATGGGGCGCAAGCTGCGCGCCGAGTACGGCTTGCCGGCCCCGAAGCAGGCCGCCGGTGATTTCGCCGTTCCGGCGCTCGACCGCACTGCCAAGCTCTTCGTCGGCGGCAAGCAGGCTCGGCCGGACGGGAACTATTCGCGGCCTGTGCTTTCCCCGAAAGGCAAGGTGATCGGCGAAGTCGGCGAGGGCAACCGCAAGGATATCCGCAATGCCGTCGTTGCGGCGCGGGGCGCCACGGGCTGGTCTTCGGCAACTGCGCATAATCGCGCCCAGATCCTCTATTACATCGCCGAGAACCTGAGCAGCCGCGGGGCGGAATTCGCCGACCGCATCGCCGCCATGACCGGGGCTTCGGCAGCCAATGCCCGAGCGGAGGTCGAAGCTTCGATCGCGCGGCTCTTCAGCTACGGAGCCTGGGCGGACAAGTATGAGGGCACCGTGCACCAGCCGCCCTTGCGCGGCGTCGCGCTGGCCATGCCGGAACCGCAAGGCGTCGTCGGCGTTATCTGCCCCCCGGAAGCACCGCTGCTCGGACTTGTCAGTCTCGTTGCACCGCTGATTGCGGTCGGAAACCGGGTGGTCGCCGTGCCGAGCGAAGCGCATCCTCTGGCTGCGACCGACTTCTACTCGGTCCTCGAGACCTCGGACGTGCCGCCGGGCGTCATCAATATCGTCACCGGATCTGCGATCGAACTCGCCAAGGCACTCGCAGCGCACAACGACGTGGACGCGCTATGGGCGTTCGGCTCGCCGGAGCTTTCGACACTGGTCGAGAAGCTGTCCGTCGGCAATCTCAAGCGTACCTTCGTCGATTACGGCAGGGCGATCGACTGGACGAATCGCTCGGCCGCCGAAGGGCAGGCGTTCCTGCGGCGAGCGGTCGACGTCAAGAATATCTGGATTCCCTACGGCGAATAGCATCCCGCTCTTGGATGAGCGGGTGGTCGTCCCATCGAAGCGTGGAGAAAGAGCAACAGGCTGTTGACGGCGCGCGCCAGAAACGGCCTGATGCGACCGCGCTTTGCAGTGGAGGAGGACAGGAATGCTCAAGAATATCGACCCGGCTCTCAATGCCGATGTGCTGCACGCGCTGCGATCGATGGGCCATGGCGACACGCTGGTGATTTCCGATACCAATTTCCCATCGGATTCCATCGCGCGGCAGACCACGCTCGGCAAACTGCTGCACATCGATAATGTTTCGGCGGCGCGCGCGGCAAGGGCCATCCTTTCAGTCCTGCCCCTCGACACGCCGCTTCAGCCTTCGGCCGGGCGCATGGAAGTCATGGGGGCGCCGGACGAGGTCCCGGCAGTGCAGCGGGAGGTGCAGGCCGAGATCGACCGCGCCGAAGGGAAGCCCGCTCCGATGTACGGCATCGAGCGCTTTGCCTTCTACGAGGAAGCAAAGAAGGCCTATTGCGTCATCACCACCGGCGAGACCCGCTTCTACGGCTGCTTTCTTTTCACCAAGGGCGTCGTTCCGCCGGAAAACGTCTGAGCCGCGCGAGGTTACGCCCATGGCCGAGCTCAAGGTAAGGACGCGGGAAACTGGCGCAACCGCCGTCGTCGGCCGCACCGGCTTTCCGCATGTGAGATCGCTGACCGGCGGCGAACTCGCTATCGTCACCAGTCCTTCGCAGCCGGGATTCGGGCCGCTGGACCTTCTCTATGCATCGCTCGCGAGCTGTCTGGTGCTCAGCGCCCGCATCGCCGCGAGCCGTTTCGGCGTGCTCGACCGGCTCGCGGAAGTTTCGGTCAAGGTGACCGGTGAGAAGGCCCATGACGAACCGTCGCGGGTCGCACGGTTCCACATCGCCTTCGTTATCACGGGCGAATTCGACGACACCGTACGCCACGCCATCATGGAGGCGGCGGAGGAGGAGATCTGCACAGTCAGCAACACCTTGCGCGGCAGTCCGGATTTCGTAAGCACTGTGTCGGCTTAAATAAAAGTCAAACTGAGGGAGAAGAGTCCGCAATGACGCGTCCGGCTTATCGATTCAATTCCATCATCGTGCGTTCGCCGTCACGATCGGTCGTCAACGGCTTGCGCGCGGAGGATCGCGGCAGCCCCACCTATGAGGGAGTGAAGGCCGAGCACGACGCCTATGTCGAGGCGATGCGCGATGCCGGCGTGAAGGTAACGGTCCTGCCGGCGCTCGAGACTTTTCCGGACTCGATTTTCGTGGAGGACCCCGCTCTGGTCTTCACAGAGGGGGCGGTCCTGCTTCGGCCGGGAGCGGCCACGCGCGTCAAGGAAGTCGAGGAAATCGCGCCGACGCTGCGTGACATGTTCGAGACGGTGCTCGACCTGCCGCAAGGCTATGCGGACGGCGGCGACGTGCTGACGACGCGGGAAAGCGTGATGATCGGCCTGTCGGCGAGAACCGACAAGGCAGGCGCGGCGGCGCTGCAGGCCTGCCTCGAAAAGCTCGGGCGCAAGAGCGAGGTCGTCGCGACCCCGGAGGGCGTCCTGCATTTCAAGACCGACTGCTCGCTCCTCGACGACGAGACGATCCTTTCCACCGATCGTCTTGTACGATCCGGCGTCTTCGGGAAGTTCCGGCAGATGGTCATTCCGGAGGGCGAAGAGCCGGCCGCCAACGCGCTGCGCGTCAACGACGTGGTCTTGGTCGGCTCCGATTTTCCCAGGACGATCGAGATGCTCGACAAGGCGGGCTACAGGGTCGTGCCGTTGAAGACCACGGAAATAGGCAAGATCGACGCGGGGCTTTCCTGCATGTCGCTGAGGTGGTTCAGCGAAAGGGCTTGACCGGAGCCGGCGAGGACCGCGTTCCACCCAAGAACGACAGGCCGGATGCTGCCCCTCATCCCGCTGCCGCGACCTTCTCCCCGTCCGAAACGGGGAGAAGGGACAAGCGGCGCGGCCACAGTTCTCCAGCGGAGTTGAAGCATGCGGAGGGACCCAAGGGTCCCTTCGCCCCGCTTGCGGGGAGAAGGTGCCGCAGGCGGATGAGGGGCAATCCCCCGACGCTACGCCGGCGACAGATCTCCGAACACCGTGGGGATGAGTTCCGATACGGTCGGGTGAATATGCACCGCGCGGGCGATCGTCGTGTAGGGCTTCTTCGCATACATCACGTCAAGAATGCTCTGGATCGCCTCGTCGCCGCCCGTTCCGAGGATCGATGCGCCGAGGATGTCCTTGGTTTCCGCATCGACGATGACTTTCATGAAGCCCTGCGTCTCGCCCTTTTCGACCGCGCGGCCGACCCGTGTCATGGGGCGCGTCCCGATCAGGAGCTTGTGACCTTTCTTGCGGGCCTCGGTTTCGGTCATGCCGGCGCGGCCGAGCGGCGGGTCGATATAGAGGGCGTAGGTCTGGATGCGGTCGCTCACCCGGCGCGGATCGTCGTCGATGAGATTGGCGGCAACGATCTCGAAGTCGTTGTAGGACGTGTGCGTGAAGGCGCCGCGGCCGTTGCAGTCGCCCATTGCGAAAATATGGGGAACATTGGTGCGCAGGCTGTCGTCGACCTCGATATAGCCCCGTTCGTCGGTTTTCACGCCCGCCTTGTCCAGGCCTAGATCATCCGTATTGGGGTGGCGGCCGGTTGCAAGCAGCACATGCGAGCCGGTCACCTCGGGCTCGCCCGACGTGCAATCAACGCCCACGACGATGCCGTCCGCATGGTTCGAGAAGCGGATGCATTCCGCATTCGCGCGTATTCGAATGCCCTCGTTCTCGAGGATCTCACGGATCGCGTCGGAGACCTCCGGATCCTCCCGCCCGATCAGCCGCGGGCCCTTTTCGATGACGGTGACGTCGGAGCCGAAGCGGCGGAACATCTGGGCGAATTCGAGCCCGATATAGCTGCCGCCCACCACGACGAGATGTTCAGGCAGCTCGTCAAGGTCCATGATCGAACTGTTGGTGAGATAAGGAATCTCGGTCACGCCCGGCAGATCGGCAACCGCGGCGCGGCCGCCCACATTGACGAAGATCCGCTCCCCCGAAATCAGTTCGTCGCCGATGCGGACGTCACGCGGACCTTCGAAACGGGCGTGGCCCTCGAAGACGGTGCAGTTCTTCATACCCTTGAGCCACTTCTCGACGCCTGAGCGGGCATCGAGACGGACCTTTTCCTTTCGCGCCATGACGCGACCGAAATCGACCGAGACGGGCCCTGTCGTCATGCCGTATTCGGCTCCGCGTCGGGCGGTGTGGATCGCATAGGCGCTCGCGACCATCGCCTTGGTCGGCATGCAGCCGGTGTTGACGCAGGTGCCACCGAAAAGCTTGCGCTCGATCAGCGCGACGGTCTTGCCCACATCCGACAGCCGTCCGGCGAGTGAAGGTCCCGCCTGGCCGGCACCGATGATGATCGCATCGAAATGCTTGTTCATGACAACCCCCGAGGAGATGCTGGCGCCGGGCGGAAGAGTGGTCCACATTGCGTCCGATTGCAATGCGCATTGACGGCGACGCGCGCGGCCCGATCCGGAGGGCGCCATGGAACGGATATCAAGTGCAGACAGCTTAAGCTCGATTTTTTCCGGAAAGCTGACATATATGGAACGTCTTGGCCGGACGCAGCGCGGAAAGCGTGATCAAAATTCGAGATCAAAACCGAGGGAGACAATCATGCGACTGAACTTCACCAGGACACTGATCGGTGCCGCCATTGCGCTTGCACTTACCACCGCGGCTGCCGAAGCCGACGTCGTCGTTTCCTCGAAGATCGACACGGAGGGCGGCGTTCTCGGCAACATCATCCTCTCGGTCCTGAACGCCAACGACATCAAGACAACGAATCGCGTGCAACTCGGCGCCACTCCTGTCGTGCGCAAGGCGATCATCGCCGGCGAGATCGACATCTATCCCGAATATACCGGCAACGCCGCCTTCTTCTTCGAGAAGGCCGACGACCCGGCCTGGAAGGATGCGGCGAAAGCCTATGAAGAGGCGAAGAAGCTCGACTATGACGCCAACAAGATCGTCTGGCTGACGCCGTCTCCGGCCAACAACACCTGGGCAATCGCGCTGCGCAAGGACGTTGCCGAGAAGAACAACCTCAAGACCCTCTCGGATTTCGGCAAATTCGTTTCTGACGGCGGCGAGGTCGTGCTCGCGGCTTCGTCCGAATTCGTCAACTCCGCCGCCGCCCTGCCTGCGTTCCAGACCACCTATTCCTTCAAGCTGAAACCGGAACAGCTCATCACGCTCTCTGGTGGCGATACCGCCGCGACGATCGCGGCTGCGGCAAACCAGACGAACGGCGCCAACGCGGCAATGGTCTACGGCACCGATGGAGGGATCGCGCCCTCCGGTCTCGTGGTTCTCGAGGATGACAAGGCCGTCCAGCCGGTCTATCAGCCGGCGCCGATCATCCGCGAGGCGGTTCTCAAGGAAAATCCGGCGATCGAAGAGATCCTGAAGCCCGTCTTCGAAAAGCTCGACCTCACCACCCTGCAGGAGCTCAACGGCCGCGTGCAGGTCGGTGGCGAGTCGGCCAAGGCCGTTGCCGAGGATTTCCTGAAGGCGAACGGCTTCCTGAAATAGCTTGACGCCGGGGAAGGGCGCTGGTCCGATAAGACTTCGACCGCGCTCTCCCTCACCCTGCGTCGAACGGACGGCTGAATGGCGATTGGCATCATCCAGAAAAAGGAACGCTTGGCCTTCCGTTTCGACAAGCTCGGCCTGGTCATCGCGATCCTCGTCCTCTATGGCGCTTTCGTTGCTCCTTTCGCGACGTTTCGTGCAAACCGGATCATTCAGGGCGAAGCGCGGGCCATCCTGGAGGCACTTCCGCCGCCGCTCGGCTACGGGCTCCTCGCCCTCGTGGTCGCCGGCGCTGTCATCGCGTTTGGGAGGACGCCGCGCCTCTTGCGGATGGGCGTGGCACTGGCTGCGCTGGCAGCTCTCGCTCTTCTGATCGGAGTGGCAGCCGATCACCTGACGCCGCCCGACAACAGCTTTGCACGCGTGTCTCCGGCTTCCGGCTTCTGGGTCCTGGTCTTTGCCTTCTCATTGTTGCTCGCGGACGCCTTGACCCGCCTCAACCCGGGGCCTGGTCTGCGGCTTCTCGTTTTCGCGGGCGTCCTCGTCCTCGCTGGAGGAATGCTCGTCACCGGCCGCTGGGACGACCTTTCGATCATGAAAGAATATGCCAACCGCGCCGAACTGTTCTGGACCGAGGCGGGCCGTCACGTGACGCTGGCGCTCGGCTCGCTTGGCGCGGCGACCGTCGTCGGATTGCCGCTCGGCATTCTCTGTCACCGCGTCGAACGGTTGCGGGCCGGCGTGCTCAATGTCCTGAATGCCATCCAGACGATCCCTTCCATTGCACTGTTCGGCATTCTGATCGCGCCGCTCGGCTGGGTCGCGGCGAATGTTCCCGGCGCTGCGGCGATCGGCATCCGCGGCATCGGGGCCGCCCCTGCATTCGTCGCGCTCTTCCTCTACTCCCTGCTGCCTGTCGTCGCGAATACGGTCGTCGGGCTTGCCGGCGTGCCGCACGCGGCCACCGACGCGGCGCGAGGCATCGGCATGACGGATCGGCAGCGCCTGGTCGCGATCGAGTTTCCGCTGGCCTTTCCTGTCATCCTGACCGGCATCCGCATCGTGCTGGTGCAGAACATCGGGCTTGCGACGATCGCCGCCCTTATCGGCGGCGGGGGGTTCGGGGTTTTCGTCTTCCAGGGGGTGGGTCAGACGGCGATGGACCTTGTGCTGCTCGGTGCCATTCCTACCGTCGTACTGGCCTTTACCGCCGCAATCGTGCTCGACGCCCTGATCGAGATGACCATGCCGAACCGCAGCCGAGGCAACGCCGCATGATCGAAATCGAGGGAATAACCAAGCGCTATGCCGATACGGCAGTCGTGAGCGACGTGTCGCTGACGGTCGCGCCGCATACGGTCACCGTCGTCGTCGGAACCTCCGGCTCCGGCAAGACGACGCTCCTCAGAATGATCAATCGCCTCGTCGAGCCGACGGCCGGGACGATCAGGATAGACGGGGAGGACAATCGGTCGATTCCCGGTTTCGAGCTGCGCCGGCGGATCGGCTACGCCATTCAGGGCCATGGCCTCTTCCCGCACAGGACGGTCGCGCAGAACATCGCAACAGTGCCGACGCTGCTCGGCTGGGAAAAAGCCCGCATCGATGCCAAGGTCGAGGAGCTGCTGAAGCTGTTCCAGCTCGATCCCGCGGAATTCGGACCGCGCTACCCCCACGAGCTTTCCGGCGGGCAGCAGCAGCGGGTGGGCGTTGCAAGGGCACTGGCGGCGGAGCCCAACGTGCTCCTGATGGACGAGCCCTTCGGCGCGCTCGATCCGATCATCCGCGCCAAGGCGCAGGACGACCTCGCCGCCATCCAGAAACATTTCGGCACCACGATCATCCTCGTCACGCACGACATGGAAGAGGCCTTCCACCTTGCCGACAGGATCGCGGTGATGGACAAGGGCGAGGTGGTGCAATATGCCACGCCCGCCGAAATGCTCGTCAGGCCCGCCACACCCTTCGTCGAGACGCTGGTCGGCGCCAGCGAGCGTCCATTCCGGCTGCTGGGCATCGAGACGGTCGGCGAGGCGGTGGAGCCCGGCTCGGCCGAGGGCCGGCCGGTCCCGGAGGTTCTCAGCCAGCGTGACGCGCTGTCGGAGCTTCTGTGGACGGGCCGCTCGGCACTGCCGGTCGCGGCGGCGGACGGCGCGATCCTGGGCAAGATCACGCTCGAAGCGATCGTGAAGCGTGCGGCGAGGCGGCAGTGATGGCCACGCTGCCCAATCTGTTTCGGCTGACCGTGCTCGCCGTGTTGCTGGCTTTCCTGCTGCAGCCCGCCTGGTTCGAACCGCTGCTTAAACCTCTGGTGCAGGAGAACGCGCCGGCCATCTACAACCAGGGCAGCCTGTTCTGGCTGACGGTCCTGCACTTGCGGACTGTATTCGTCGCGACGGTGGCCGCGACCCTCGTCGCCGTATCACTGGCGATCATCGTTACGCGGAAGGCCGGCGCCGAGTTTCTGCCGCTCTCGCGCAGTCTGGTGAACATCGGCCAGACTTTCCCGCCGGTGGCGGTCCTCGCGCTTGCGGTCCCGATTTACGGCTTCGGCGAGAAGCCGACCCTGATCGCGCTCTTCCTCTACGGCCTTCTGCCGATCTTCGAAAATGCCCTGACCGGTCTGACGACGCTGCCGCCGACGGTGATGGAGGCCGCACGCGGCTCGGGAATGACCGGGCGCCAGCGGCTCTTCAGGATCGAACTTCCGCTGGCGCTGCCGGTGATCCTGACAGGCATCCGCCTTTCCGTCGTGATCAGTCTCGCGACGGCGACGATCGGCTCGACCGTCGCGGCCAAGACGCTTGGCGAGGTCATCATCGCAGGACTTCAGTCCAACAATCTCGCCTTTGTTCTCCAGGGCGGCTTGATCGTCGGCGCGCTGGCCGTCCTCATTCACGATGCGCTCCAGGGGCTTGAACGGGCATTCGCCGGTCGAGCGCACATCTGAAGCGCCTCGCGTCCAATCGGATTGAGGGATGGGTTGGGCCGCTGCTTGCGCGTGCGCTAAGCTTGACGGCTGAGAATGAAAATGAATTTCACAATCTGCCGCAATTTCCGATTTTTTATTGACGAGGTGAAAAATCTGTCCCAGTCTACGAAAAATAATTACGCCGAGACAAGGGAACAGCGCGAGCATGAAAGTCGGGATAATCGGACTCGGATTCCGTCTAGGGTATCTGGGCTATGTCTTCAAGGCGATCGACGAAGCCTTCGAGATCGCGGGATATGTTGATCCCGAACCAGCCGGCCTTGCCACGCTTACCGAAAAAGGCATTTCCGCCGGCAGGGCCTACGCCACGCCTGAAGAGCTGATCGCCGGCGAAAAGCTCGATCTCCTGATGATCGGCTCGCCAAACCACATGCATCTCGATCATATCCGCATCGGTCTCGAGGCCGGCATCAAGGTCTTCTGCGAGAAGCCGATCGTCAGCACGATAGAGCAGAGCCTGGAACTTGCGGCGCTGCTTTCGAAACACGGGCCCGACCGGCTGATGGTCGGTCTCGTGCTGCGTTATGCGCCGCTCTATCGTGACCTGCGCGCTGCGCAAGCCGCGGGAACGCTTGGTCACGTGGTTTCGATCGAGGCCGCCGAGCACATAGAGCCCTATCACGGCGCATTCTTCATGCGCGACTGGCGCCGCTACGGACGTTATGCCGGAAGCTTCATGCTCGAGAAATGCTGTCACGATCTCGATCTCTACAATGGCGTGGTCGGCGCGCGGCCGGAACGCGTCGCCAGTTTCGGCGGCCGCAAGAGCTTCATTCCGGCCAATGACCCCAGTCGCGACGGCGTCAACGACCTGCAGCTCTTCCACCGCAAGCCGAGCGGCTGGCTCGGTTCCGACAAGGTCTTCGACAGTGACGGCGACATCATCGACTATCAGGTCGCCATCGTCGAATATGCCAACGGCGTCGCGATGAACTTCCACACCAACCTCAACGTGCCGGACCAGTTCCGCCGCTTTTGCGTCGTCGGATCGCGCGGCATGGCGGAGGGCGACTTCATTCGCGGCTATCTGGACGTGCACGAGGTGCTGTCGGGCAGGAAGGTCGTCGAGAAGCGCTACGCCAAGGAGACGGCGCTTTCGCAACACTACGGCGCCGACGAGCAGATGGCGGCCGAGATCATCGCGCATGTGCGGGATGGCGGTCCCCTGCCGGTCTCGCCGCTCGACGCGCTGGAAGCGGGCATACTGGCGCTGTCCATGGATGAGGCGCGGATGAAACGGACAGTCGTCGATCTTCGGCCCCTCTGGGACCGCTTCGATGAAGCCCTGCATGCCCGTGCGGCTTGAGAGGGGGAGGGGATGAGCGTTCGGCGCAGCACGATCATCTTCGCCTGGATCCTGCTGCTTCCGGCCGTTTTCTACGTGACGGTTATCGTCGCCTATCCGCTGGTCGATACCTTCGTCCTGTCCTTCACCGATGCCTCGCTGAAGAAGACGACCAATTGGATCGGCACAGCCAATTACGACAAGATCTTCAACGCCACCTTCGCGGAAGTGATCCTCCGCACCTTCGTCTGGACCGCCTTCTCGGTGACGATCAAGATGATCATCGGCACATTCGGCGCCGTGATGCTGAACGCCGCAGTCCCGGGGCGGGCGCTTTTTCGCCTGCTCACCATGCCGCCGTGGATCGTGCCCATGGCGATCGGCATCTTCATGTGGGGCTGGATGTATAACGGCCAGTTCGGGATGATCTCCGGTATGCTCCAGAACTGGGGGCTTGTGGACGGTCCGGTCGCCTTCCTGGCGCATGGCTCCACCGCTTTCTGGGCGACCATCGTCACCGACGTCTGGATCGGCGTGCCTCTGGTAACGCTCTACATGCTCGCCTCGATGCAGGCGATCCCGCAGGATCTCTACGAGGCCGCCTGGACCGACGGAGCAGGGCGCTTCTACCGCTTTCGCCGCATCACCCTGCCGCTCCTCGTGCCGTCGATGATCACCATGTCGATGCTGTCGCTGATCGCCACCTTCAACTCGTTCGACATCATCTGGATCCTGACCCAGGGCGGGCCGAACGGCGACACGACCACGATGATCATCGACACCTACCGCACCGCGATCGGCTCGAAGAAGTACGGGGAGGGCGCGGCGCGCGCCGTGCTGATCTGCATCTTCCTGTCGATCTTCTGCATCGCCTATTTCCGCGTCACGCACCGTCTTGCCACGGGAGAAAGCCGATGAGCCAGCCCGCAATGATCAACCGCTATCGCTGGTACGAGCTCGTCGGCATCTATGCGGGCATCTTCGTCTTCCTCACTTTCATTCTCGCGCCTTTCGTCGAAGGCTTCCTCGTATCTCTGAAGCCGCTGAGCCGCCTTTTTTCCTCTCCCTACCGCTTCTGGCCCGAGGACGGCTCCTTCGAAGCCTATCGCACCATGTGGGTGAGCGTGCCGGGCTTCGCGCGCTATATCTTCAACTCCTTCTTCATTTCCATCATCGTGACAGCCGTCGTGCTGGTGCTGGTGGTGCCGGCGGCCTATGCCTTTGCGCGCTTCAGGTTCCGTGGCAGCGGGGCGCTGCTTGCCGCTTTCCTGGCGGTCAACATGTTCTCGGGCGCCGTGCTGCTCATCCCCCTCTTTCGGCTGATGCGCAGCTTCGGCGTGCTGAATACCTATTTTGCCATGATCGTGCCGGGTGTCGCCTTCCTGATCCCCTCTGCTATCTGGCTTCTGCGCACCTACATGATGCGCATCCCGCGCGAGCTGGACGAGGCAGCCTTCGTCGACGGTGCGAGCCATTTCTACACGCTTCGCCGGGTGATCCTGCCGATCGCCATGCCGGGTATCACCGTTGTGGCAATCACGACCTTCATCGGCTCCTATGCCCAGCAGTTCATTTTCGCGCTGACCTTCAACTCAAAGAGCGAGTACATGCCGCTGCCCGTGGGCCTTTTCGCCTATTTCGGCCGGCAGGAGGTGGTCTGGAACGAGCTCATGGCGGCGAGCTTCGTCGGCATCGCTCCGGCCGTGATCGTGATTTTCTTCCTTCAACGCTATCTCGTCAGCGGCCTGACCGCCGGCGCGGTGAAACAATAAGCAACCATTAAAACAGGGGAGTTTCATCAGTGACTATTGCTTGCAAAGCTACCTTTTTTACGCTTGCGCTGCTCGGATCGACCGCTCTCGGCAGCGTCGCCGCACAGGCCGCGGACCAGGAGATCAGCTGGATCTATTGCGGCGACACGATCGATCCTATCCACGAGAAATACATCAAGGAATGGGAGGGGAAGAATCCCGGCTGGAAGGTCACGCCCGAAGTCGTCGGCTGGGCTCAGTGTCAGGACAAGGCGACGACGCTTGCCGTGGCCGGGACGCCGGTCGGCATGGCCTATGTCGGATCGCGCGCGCTCAAGGAGTTCGCCGAGAACGAATTGATCGTTCCGGTCCCGATGACCGAGAACGAGAAAAAAGGCTACTATCCGAATATCGTCGACACGGTGACATTCGAGGGAACGCAGTGGGGTGTCCCTATCGCGTTTTCCACCAAGGCGCTCTACTGGAACAAGGACCTTTTCAAACAGGCCGGTCTTGATCCGGAAGTCCCGCCCAAAACCTGGGCCGAAGAGATCGCCTTCGCCAAGCAGATCAAGGAAAAGACCGGTATTGCGGGCTACGGACTTCCGGCCAAGACCTTCGACAACACCATGCACCAGTTCATGCACTGGGTTTACACCAATAACGGCAAGGTCATCGACGGCGACAATATCGTCATCGACAGCCCGGAAGTCCTTGCCGCCCTGCAGGCCTACAAGGACATCACCCCCTATTCGGTCGAAGGGGCGACGGCTTACGAGCAGAATGAAATCCGCGCCATCTTCCTTGACGGGAAAGTCGGCATGATCCAGTCGGGCTCCGGGGCTGCCGCCCGACTGAAGGAAACGAAGGTCAATTGGGGTGTAGCGCCGCTGCCGCTCGGCCCTTCGGCCAAGGGTGAAGGCACCCTGCTGATCACCGACAGCCTTGTGGTGTTCAAGGATACGGGTGTCGAGGAGAAAGCGATCGAGTTCGCCAAGTTCATCACCTCTCCCGGCCCGCAGGGCGAGTACGAGTTGCAGGGCGGTGCAGGTCTGACGCCGCTTCGGCCGTCTCCGAAGGTAGACGAATTCGTCAAGGCCGATCCGTCCTGGAAGCCGTTTATCGACGGGATAGCCTATGGTGGTCCGGAGCCGCTCTTCAAGGACTTCAAAGGTTTCCAGAACACGATGATCGAGATGGTCCAGTCGGTGGTGACCGGCAATGCCGAGCCGGCGGATGCCTTGAAGAAGGCGGCCGCCGACCTCGAACAGTACAAATAAACCCGCCGGGACCGCAGGGCCTCGGCTCGGCGGTCCCGCCTTCCCTATTGGCGGCTATGCCGCTGCGCCGGTGGCCGGAGACAGATTATTGGGACAGCTCACTCTCAACAAGGTTCAGAAATTCTACGGCACCTACGAGGTGCTGAAGAGCATCGAGCTCGAAGTCGGGAATGGCGAATTCGTGGTCTTTGTCGGACCCTCTGGCTGCGGCAAGTCCACGTTGCTCAGAATGATCGCGGGGCTTGACGAGACGACCGCCGGCGACATCGTCATCGACGGGAAGCGCGTCAACGATCTGCCGCCGGTCAGGCGGGGCATCGCCATGGTCTTCCAGTCCTATGCACTCTACCCGCACATGAGCGTGTTCGAGAATATCGCCTTTCCGCTCAGGGTCGAGAAAATGCCCGAGGAGAAACTGAAGGCGAAGGTCGAGCATGCCGCCCGCATATTGCATCTCGACCAGCGGCTGGAGCAGAAGCCCGGCATGCTTTCAGGCGGCCAGCGCCAGCGTGTGGCAATCGGGCGGGCGATCGTGCGCGAGCCGAAGATCTTCCTCTTCGACGAGCCTCTGTCGAACCTCGACGCGGCATTGCGCGCCGACATGCGCATCGAGCTTGCGAAACTGCACCGGCAATTGAAGGCGACGATGATCTACGTCACGCACGACCAGGTCGAGGCGATGACGATGGCGGACCGGATCGTCGTGCTGAATGCCGGTGAGATCGCCCAGACGGGAGCACCGCTCGAGCTCTATCACAAGCCCGCCAATATATTCGTCGCCGGCTTCATCGGGCACCCGAAGATGAATTTCCTGCCGGTCATCTGCACCCGCGTCACGGAGGCCGGCGTGGAAGTGGACTACAAGGGGCAGACGGTCCTTGTGCCGGTCATGCCCCGCGCAGGCATGGCCGGCCGAACCCTGACGCTCGGAGTCCGGCCGGAACACATCCAGATGGGTGCCGCCGATCTGACGCTGACGGTCACCCCATCGGTAATCGAGCGTCTCGGCGCTCACACCGTGGCCTATGTGGCGCTCGACGGGGAGGGCGAGAACTATTGCGCCATGCTGCCGGGAACGCTCGCGATCCGTGCGGAGGAAACGATCAGGACCGGCATCCGCGCCGCCGACTGCCATCTCTTCGACGAGAACGGGGTCGCCTTCGAGCGCCGGGTCGAGATGACCGACATCGACATGGCCCTCTTCGACCCGGCGGCGTGATCGTGAGCACGACGATCAGACTGCTTGTTATCGACGATGTCGCGACCTTCCGCAGCATTCGGCTGGAGGCGCTTCGGACGGAGCCGGCCTCCTTTGCCAGCAGCGCCGAAGATTGGGAAAAGCTGCCGGACGAGGAGTGGCGGCGCAGAACCGTCGGCAACCCCGTCTTCGTTGCCTTCCAGGACGATGTCCCAGTCGGCATCATGGGCCTGATGCGTCAGAGCGCCAGCAAGATGGCGCATCGCGCGACGCTCGTCATGGTCTATTTGCGCCGGGAACTGCGCGGAACCGGGCTCGCGAGGCGGCTTCTGGATGCTGTCGCGGATTACGCACGAAATGAGGGCATCAAACAGCTGGAGCTTGCCGTCAGCGCCGACAACCCGACGGCGATCCGATTTTACCATCGCGAGGGCTTTTCTTTAGCCGGCCGCATTCCAGGCGGTTTTCTTCACGAGGGCCGGGAGATTGACGATGTCATCATGGTGAAACGCATCGCCGATTGAGTGCCGGCCCGTCTCACGTGCGGGCCGCCCCTCGCCGCACGAGGTGGGGACCAGCAGCCGCGAAAGGGACATTGACGTCGCCAGTAATCGCGCGAAAATCGGTAGCGTATTTGGGCTGTTCTGGTGAACTCGGATCGGGAGGCGGGAATGTCGGAAACAACCGTCAACGTGCGTTATATGGTGGACGACGTCGAGGCTGCGGTCGAATGGTACACGAAGTATCTCGGCTTTTCGCTTCTCTCCAACCACGCTCCCGCTTTCGCGGATGTCAGGCGGGGTGCCCTGCGGCTGTTGCTGAGCGGCCCATTGAGCTCTGCGGGACGGCCAATGCCGGACGGCGAACGTCCTTCGCCGGGCGGCTGGAACCGGATTCATCTCATCGTCGACGACCTGGCTGTCGAGGTCGAGCGCCTGCGTGTCGCCGGCGTCAGGTTTCGCAACGACGTCGTGACCGGACCCGGCGGATCGCAGATACTGCTGATCGATCCCTCCGGCAATGTCGTGGAGCTGTTTCAGCCAGCGGCTCGCTGACGGTTGCAGGTTCCGGGTCGAGAGTGGTTCACTGTTCCTGTGAAACAGTGAAACGCTATAGCCCTTTGAAGCTACGTGCGCCCGAAAGATGCCGTATCCACCGTCCCTGTCGAGAGGGCGAATGGCGATGCGCTTGAATTTCTTGAGTACCACCGTGCGCCCACTGCATGTTTCCTTTGATCGTAGCCGATCATCTCTGTGCTTGTCACAGATGAAAGCAGCGCCGCGTCTGCGGCGCGGGAAGCGTTCTTTCAGCCCAAGGACTTGGTCTGGCTGGATTCCTGTGACAAGCGCAGGAATGAGGAATTCAACAAGCGGCGGCGGGTATTCGATCTCAACAGGCCTGAGGGCCGTGCAGTCGGCAGAGCTAGAGTCGGTCAGCCTTAAGCTGAATCGAACCGGGATTCCCTTTTTGCTTCGATTGTGATTCAAGATCATTGCTGGTGAGGAGGCCAGCAATGATGGCGCGACCTCTTTCTCTTGATTTACGCCAGCGCGTCGCCGACGCCTTGGCAGGAGGCATGACGGTGCGGGCGGCAGCGTTGCGCTTTGGAATATCAGCGGCGACGGCGGTGCGGATCGGCCAGCTCGACCGGTCCGGCCGCGGTTTGGCGCCGGCCAAGATGGGTGGCCATGTCAAACCCATGCTGCGGGGCGCGGCGGCCGATGAGGTTCACCGTCGGCTGGCGGCCAAGCCCGATTGGACCGTGCGGGCGCTTGCCGCCGATCTGAAGGCGGCCGGGATCGATGTTTCTCATGACACCGTTTCGCGTTTCCTGCGCCGCGAAGGCAAGACATTTAAAAAAAACGCTGATCGCCAGCGAACAGGACAGGCCGAAGGTGGCGCGGTTCCGAAGCCGCTGGAAGACCCATCAACATCGACTTGATCCGCGCCGCCTGGTGTTCGTCGACGAAACCTGGGTCAAAACCAACATGACGCGCACCCGCGGCTGGTGTCAGCGCGGCCAGCCGCTTTTCGCCAGAGTACCGCATGGCCATTGGAAGACGCTGACCTTCCTCGCCGGGCTGCGCCACGACCGCATCGTCGCGCCCTTCGTGCTCGATGGCCCGATCAACGGCATTGCCTTCACCGCCTGGGTCGAGCAATGCCTGGCACCAACCCTCAATCCCGGCGATATCGTCCTCCTCGACAATCTCGGCAGCCATAAGGGCAAGCCTGCGCGCAACGCCATCCGCGATGCCGGCGCCCATCTGTTCTTCCTGCCGCCTTACAGCCCCGACCTCAATCCGATCGAGATGATGTTCGCCAAACTGAAGACCCTGCTGCGCAAATCCGACGAGCGCAGCGTCGACGCGACATGGAGACGCCTCGGCGAAGTCCTCAAAGCCTTCAGCCCGCACGAATGCGCCGCCTATCTCAGGCATGCAGGATATGTTTCAACATAAACCTGACAGACTCTAGGCCATAGGTCGTTATCGGGCTTCAGCGATCTTTTGGCTTTGCGGAGACGGTCTCGTTGTTCCTTTTCTGATCGGCTATTCGCCCTGCGCGGCATCCAGAGCGTCGATGATGGTCTTGAATGGCAGGATCAGGCTAAGGGGGCTGCTGTCGAGCAGCGGCATTGCGCCGAAACGCTCGTACCAGCACGCCGCCTTCTCGTCCTTGGCGTCGATGGCAAGCGCCACCCCACCGACCTGCGCGGCAACGGCAAGCGCTCGCGCACCGGCTGCCAGCAAAAGATCGCCGCCAAGCCCCCGACCCTGCAGCGGAAGCGCCACCGCCAGACGGGCAAGCCGATACACGGCGACCTCGTAGCGGCCCAATCCTTTGGTCAGGGGGGCGGGGACTTTTGCGAAGGCAATTGAAGCGGGGCTGATGGAATAGTAGCCGAGTATGGTTTCGGGCGCGGTTGGAGCCACCGCCACGAAGGTCTTGGAGCCGCCGCCTTCGTGGTTCTGACGGGCGTGCCGGCGTAGATACTCGTTCAGTTCCGGCGTGCCGCAATCGAACGCCTTGCGGTCATGGTGGCGTCCGATAGGTTCCTCCCGCCAGTCAAGCACTCTTGCCGTCTCGTGCGATACGGCGGCGGGCTGCGGCGAGCAGAGCCGGCGTCGGGGCCGGCGGATTTTCCAGAAGATCGAGCACGCGCAGGGAATCCCGCTCCGACAGCGAAATACGTTCCGCGTTCTCAACCACCTCGCGCGCGGCCGGCAGGACAGCGCGCATGATGAAGCTGGTTACGTCCAGCCGCTCATGGGCGGCGGCGGCGGTGAGAAGCCGCTTTTCGTCGCGCGTGGTGCGCAGTTCGATGCGGTCGTCACGATTAGCTTGCATCTGGGCCATAACGATCTCCGTTCTATATGTACGGATAATAGCCGTACCATAGAAGAATATCAAGATGACGCTCAACGGCCTAGCCCCTGCAGTCGGCGGAGCCAGGCCATAGGTCGCTCCAAGGGCGCACGGTCCGACCTGAAATTATCGGGATTCAGCGATCCTTTGGCTTTGCGGAGACGGTCTTGGTGTCGCCTTCGCGAAGCGGCTTCGCCAGCTCGTCAACCTCGCTCTGGCGTTTTGCCGCAACCAAAGGGTCCTTCGATTTGAGCGAAGGCACGAAGATCGCCGCCAGAACACCGATCGGCCCGAGAAGACAGCCGATGAGCAGCCAGAGCAGACTATGGCCGCCTCGGACCGCCGCGACGACGGCGGTAACAATGGCGCACAGGATCCAGAGTTCTAAGATCATTGGCTCTCGTTTGCAGCCTTCAACAATTCGGCTTTCGGTTTAAGCGGCCGACGCGCGCCGCGCAGGCGTGTTCGGGCTATGCGCGCCAGATTCCGGCACCGTTCGATTTGGCAGTTTGCTGCGCGGATGCATAGAGGCCTTTGTTGTCCGTGTCGCGATCGACTGCATTGCCGGACTCGATCAACCAGCGGTTCACGTCCCTGCCATCCGCCCGGAAACACGTTCCGACGAAGCGGCCGTAACGATCCCGTCCGGCAAACTCGCAGCGGGTCGGACGGGATGCCGACAAGAATGCATCCAGGGCCGAGGCCGATTCCTTGCCGCACCGATAATCTGCTCCTTTTTCATCGAGGCAGACCTGCCACTCTTCCGGCGCGTCCACACTGTTAAGTTGGACGGGTTCGCCCGCGATTTCAATAGTATCGCCGTCGATCACCGAGGCGTGACCAATGATCGGATCTGCGGCCTCGGCGTTATGGGTCATAAGAAGCGTCGCCAGAGCGGCGCCGAGTGCCCGCGCGCCGGCAGAGACCGGTCGTGCCGAGTGCTGTGCGCGCCTGCCGCCGGCAGCTACCGCGCTTTTGATGCCGATCATGCCCCATCCCCGTCCAGCTGAATTACCCGAACAGGCTAACCCAGGTGGGTGCCATTCACATCCTTCAAAACTATGGGTGAATGCCACCGCGGCGTGCATAACGGCGTGACTGAGCGCGTGTAGTCGCGCGACTTTTGCTCGTCAGGCGGATGATTCGCGATGCCGCGCGGTCAGAAGACGAACATATAGAGCAGGATAATGACGATGAGGGGAACGCCCATCAACCAAAGAATAATGCCTTTCATCTCGACCATCCATGTTGTTGCCGTCGAACTGTAACGCGGCGTGCCGCAAACCGTTCCCGCGGCCGCGCCCTGGCGGTAACAAAAGGGCGGGACGACTCGTCCGTTTTTCTCAACAGTCGGGCTCGTCTGACTATTCGGCGGCTCCTGCGGGAGCGGCTCTCGGCTTGCGTGCTCGCGCCATTTCCAGGAGCCTCCGCAACAGCGATCGCTCCGTCAAAAGGATCAGAACCGTGTAGATCACGGTGCCGATGACCGTTCCGGCGACCAATTGCAGAACGGCGTTCGGCACATGGGCGCCGAAATGCTCGAGCAGGAAACGGACGACGAGCGCCATCAGCAGCGCCGCGATCATCGGCCGGCTGGATAGGAACAAGCCCTTGACGAAGGGCGTGCTGTCGGCACGAAACACCACCCAGGAGTATCCGACAAGCGTTACGGCATTGACGATGCACAGCCAGATCATCGCCTCCACCAGCGAGCCGTCGATGGCTCCGTAGGCGACCGCACCCGTTGTCGCAATCGCGCGAATCAGCGCCCACCAGAACAGGACGGCTCCCTGGCCGACCCCCTTCAGATAGGGGATGAACGTGCTGCAGGGGGTGAGAATCCCTTTCGATAGCGCGAGAAGTCCGAGGACCGGCCAGGCATAGGCCCATTGGCTCCCGAAAAGTACGAGCATCGCCGGCTCGGCAAGTGCCCAGAGGCCGAACATCATCGGCGCCAGCAGGACGGTGGTCACCTGAGTGCTAAGCATCAGCGCCTGTGATCGCCGCTCGCGATCATGCATCATCTGGCCGAAGGTTGGGAACAGCACACCCATGACGGCGGAGAGGACGACCTGGTTCGGGATGCTCGCGAACCGATTCGCCGCCGAATAGGCACCGGCGTCGGACAGCCCGAGATAGCGGGATATGACGACCATCGGGGATTGGAAGGTGATAAAGTTCGCGATCTCGGAGCCCATCATGCCGAAACTGAAGCGGCTGAGCGCCAGAACGCGTTGCAGCGAGAATACGAAGCGCGGTGTGTAGCGGGAAACGGCATAGAGGCCGGACAGGCGCACCAGCGCCGAGACGAAAAGCTGGGCGAGCAGCGACCATATGCCGAAACCGAGCAGCGCCAGAAGGACGGCAATGACGGCACCGAGCGATTCGGAGATCATGCTCCAGACGGCGTCCTTGCGGAAATTCATCCTCCGGGCAAGCAGCGAATAGGCGACGTCGCCGCCGAGCTGCAGCGGGATCAGCAGGCTCATGATCCTTAGCAGGTAGGCAGCCTCCGGCGCGCCGAGCAGCGTGGCCAGAGGCTCGGCAAATACGAACAGTCCGAGCGCCATCATGAGCGCGATGGCGAGGTTTGCCCAGAAAACCGAGTGCACGGTTTCCATCTCCTCATCCTGCTGGATGACGAGTGCGGAGGTGAGGCCGGCGCCGCCGATCATGGCGAGGAACTGCACCACGGTGAGCGCAACGGCGACGGCGCCGAACTCCTCGGGAGACAGAATGCGGGCCAGAATCGGCACCGTGACAAATTTAAGCCCGAATGTCCCTGTCTTGGAAAGAACGCTCCAGCCGACGTTGCGCGTTACGGTTTTTGCGTTAACGGTTGGGGTCATTGGCGAGGATTCCGTGAAAGTCCTTTGAAGGAGGAATGCAAAGGACAAACTCTAGATATACGGCCGCGACCCGGTGGGAGGAGACCACGCAGACTCTTTTAGAGAAACCGCAGGGGCGAAAAGATGGCGAAGCTCACAGTTGTCATTCCGTACTACCAGAAGGAACCCGGAATTCTCCGGCGCGCGCTGGCATCCGTTTTTGCTCAGACGCTCGAGGATTTCCACGTTCTCGTGATCGACGACGAATCCCCCTATCCGATAGCGGACGAGCTTGCCGGGCTCGCCCAGGAAAAAAGGGAGCGCATCACCGTCATCCGCCAGCCGAACGGCGGGCCGGGTGGCGCGCGCAATACCGGTCTCGATAATGTTCCTGCCGACAGCGACTTCGTCGCTTTCCTCGATTCCGACGACGTCTGGACGCCGGATCATCTCCTGAACGCCTATCAAAGCATGACGCGTTTCGACGCCGACTGCTATTGGGCCTCGATCACGGGCGGCGACGCCTTCTACTATCATTTCGGGGTCGCGGATCTCGAAAAGAGCGAGACGGTCACGCGCCTCTCGGAAAGCCCGCTCGTCGTCGAGCTCCCCGAGCTTCAGGACGTCATGCTGAAGAACTGGAGCTTTCTCCACATGTCCTGCATGGTGATCGGGCGCAAGCTCTTCGAAAAGGTGCGCTTCGAGGCCACGCTCAAGCTTGCGGCCGAGGACGTGCTCTTCTTCTGCGACTGCGTCCTCGCATCCAAGCGCGTCGTTCTTTGCGATGCAGCGGGCGCGGTGCGCGGCGAAGGGCTCAACATCTTTCATTCGATCGATAACGACTCGCCTCAGTTCCTGAAGCAGCAGTTCAACACCTGGGTTGCACTCGACACGCTCGAAGGCCGATATCGTAACCGGCCAAAGGCGATGGAGGCGATCCGATCCTACAAGCATACGGCGCGTCGGCAGGCGCTATGGAGCCAGGCACGCCGGATAAAGCGCAGGAAACTGCCGCAATTCGATCTTCTTGCCCGCTGGCTGTGGCGAGACCCGCGATTGATCGGCAGCGCCGCCGAGTTGGCGGTTGGAAAACTATCCCGCTAACCTCCTTCGGCCCGATCGGGCACGCGCTGCTTGCGCTGACAACACCCGGAAATCAAGCGACGACATTCGCCGCGGCGCGTGTCGGGTCGCCTCACATTACAAACGGAGACGGTCATGAAGCCGTACTATTGGGAATCCCAGCACGGAAATTTTGGTGACGACCTCAACCTGTGGCTTTGGGATTTCCTGCTGCCCGGTTTTCGCGAGGTCCACCCGGAGACGCTGCTCGTCGGGGTCGGAACGGTCTTGAACCGCGCTCTGCTGCCCGAGGCCACCCATAAGCTCGTCATCGGCAGCGGTTTCGGCTACGGCACGCTTCCCGACATGAGCGACCCTAAGGAGTGGGATATCCGCTCGGTCCGCGGCCCGCTGACGGCTGCGAAGGTCGGCGTGGCTCCCGAGCTCGGCATCATCGATCCTGCGGTGATGGTCGCTGACCTTCCGGAGTTTCAAGACCTTCGAAAGATTTATAAAAGAAGCTTCGTACCACACTGGGAATCGGCGATCGCCGGATTGTGGCCGGCGATCTGCGACGCGGTCGGGCTCAACTATATCGACCCGCGTGGCGAGGCCAAGGACGTCATCCGAAAGATCGGCCAGTCGGAGATCATCGTCGCCGAATCCATGCACGGCGCCATTCTGGCCGACGCGTTCCGCGTTCCCTGGACCGCGGTCAGTACGTCGCACAGCATCAACAGTTTCAAGTGGAACGACTGGGCCCAGACCCTCGGTGTCACCTATCGCCCCCGCCGGGTGCCGGTATCGACGCGGGCGGAAGCCATGATCAAGGGTGCCCGTTTCTGGGGCATGGATTTCCAGGCGAAAGAGCCGCAGCCGGAGGACCCGAACCGCCGGCAGATCGACGGAGACCTGGCCGTCGCCGAGCGTGAACCACGCCAGACTTCATTGCGCGCTGCCGCCAAGCGAGCGCTCGCTGCGCCGGCGACGCTGGCGCTGTGGCAGGCAAGCCGCGCGGCGCCGCAATTGAGCAGGGACAGTGCGCTGGCAGAGCGCAAGGAGCGTTTCCGCACTGTGCTCGACGGCATACGCCGGGATTATTTTTGAGGCTGATCCACGGCGAGAGTCTCGAGCAGATAGCGCACTTCGCCCTTTCCACCGAGAGCGAGGGGCGCGGGCGAACCGGACGGACGAAAACGTTCGGTCTTGTCCGCAAGAATTCCGCCAACGATCGCCGGCAGTGCGGCCGGATGGGTCAGGGCGTAGCCGATTGCACGACCAAAGCCCTGCTGATTCTTGAGATCGAGAAAATGCCGTAGTTCGTAGCGGTCGCGAATGTGCCGCTCATGGCGGCGGACCACCGCTTCGCCGTCGCTGCTCAGTCGGCTCCCTGCGAGAATTGCACGGTCCGCCTCGTAGAGACGCTTGAGGTCGATCGTCCGGTGACTGCCGCTCAGCGAGTTGCCGCGGACGACGGCGGCATAGCCGCAACTGTGGATGATCTTGTAGCGTGCGCCATTGGCGAGCGCGCGAGCGTACAGATCGTAATCTTCACCGAGGCGCAGCGTCTCGTTGTAGCGCAGGCCGTGCTGGTCGAGGAAGGCGCGCCGCATCAGCGGCTTCAGAAAGCCGATTTCGCCGCGCCGCAAGCCGCGCCGCGAGATGTTTCCTTCGACGAAGCCGACAAGATCGATGAGCCGGGGAGTAGGGTCGAATCGGTCGATCCTGCCATGCGCGTTTGCCGCCTGCGCGGCATCGATGAAGGCGATGTTGTCGGCGACGAAGTCCCAGCCGTCCTGCGAAAGCAATTGGCCCAGACGTCCCGGAAAGAAGAAATCATCCGCGTCGAGCACGCCGATAAGCGGAGAATGCGAGATCGCAATCGCATGATTGCGCGCGGCCGCGGGGCCGCGGTTTTCTTCGAAGCGAACGACATTCAGCCGCCCCGTTCCGTCATCCGCAGCGCGTGCTACCGAAGCGGTATCATCGGTCGAGCCGTCATCGATGATGACGACTTCTGCCGCCTCCGGTTCGGCAAGCGCCGAAGAAATCGCGCGTGCGATGGTGTCGGCGGCATTCTTTGCGGCAATGATGATGCAGACGTCCGTCGGCGCGGCTGCGGTCATGTGAGGCCTCCAGCAAGTTATCGGCTGCCGCGCCTCAAGGGCGCGAAGGTGCCGAACCATGCCGCGCGATCATGTCGCAAACGCGTCAGGCGAAAAATTTTTTGCAAGTGCGAAGGAGAGCAGCGTCAGCCGCTCAGGAATTGAGATGATGAGGCCGGTTCAGTCTGCGCAACGAGACCTTCCCCGGTTGCTTCTCATCGTTGGCGGCTTCGGCCGTCACGAACTGCTTCTGAGAAGAAAGCCTGCGGCGCTCCCGTGCCTCTTTCCATACGAGGAACAGGACGGCGACGAAGTAGCCGACCTGAATAAGGACTGCGCAGATCAGGGTCTGAATCGCCGTCGAGGCGAGCGATCCGTTGAGGTAATAAGTTGCAACGGCAAAAGCCGCCAACGCGCCGAACATGCTCAGAAAAACACGCGGTGCGAACATGGCGCTAACCTACCTTCGGGTCTGCGATTGGGAACCTCATTAGAGTTGTTGCCCTCTCCTCCTGCCCGGCCACTATATTAGCGCCCGCTTTTCTCTTCAACCAGGAAACGCTACTTTGTTGCAGTCGAGCATACATCGGAAATCTTTCCGCCGTCTTTAAGCATTGGCTCCATTTCGCACAATTCAAACGGGTGTGATCGCGGATAAGTTCCCCATTTCGGGGGCAGTTTGCCGCTTGAAATGGATGCGGAGCGAACGCGGTCGCCGTGCCCCTAAAATTGCAGGGCCTTTCGTAAAGCTGTCTTGCACGCTGCCTCTAACGGCGTGTAGCCGACCCTTTTTTCCAATCAACTTTTGTTACACCTGTTTGGGCGGGTAGCCCGAGCAACTGTGCGCCGCAATAAAATGTTGCAATGCAAAAACTGTCGAGGAAAGTTGCCGCGCGTCAATTTCGGGCGCCAGTGGTCCGCCGTCCGCCAGTGCAGAATGATGCGTCTATTAACAATACTTTATAATCCGAAATAACTAGCCCCCGATGATGTTTCCGGTGTGCGATGCCGCGGGGAACTATCCTGAGCCTGATTTGCGCTCTCCGAAATTAACTCTTCGTAATATTTCGCGACTTTAGCTGGCTTGAAGCCGTTGGGGGAAGGGCGCCGGAGGGCTGCCATCATTCCGCCTTTAAAAAACAAATTCTGACCACACACTCACGTTAGATGAGCCCGCGTCCCACGGGACCGACAATCGCCAACGTAAATGGAGTCACCTCTATGAAGTCCGCGACTCGCTCGGCCAGTTCGCCGTTTTTTATCCCCGAGGAAACCGGGGCAGTCCGACCGATCGGGGGCATGGCAAAACGCAGTTTCGACATTCTTGCCGCCTCCGTGGCCCTCCTTCTCTTCAGCCCGCTCTTTTTGCTCATCATGGCCCTCGTCAAGTTCTCGGACGGCGGCAGTGTCTTTTATGGCCATCGCCGAATCGGTCACAACGGCCAATCCTTCAAGTGCCTGAAATTCCGTACGATGATGGAAAAGGGCGACCAGGTCCTGGAAGAGTTTTTCAGGAACAATCCCGACGCCTACGAAGAATGGCGTACGACCCGCAAGCTTCAGAATGATCCGCGTGTCACCGTTGTCGGGACAGTCCTGCGTAAGCTCAGCCTCGACGAGTTGCCGCAACTCCTCAACATCATTCGCGGTGAAATGAGCGTCGTCGGCCCCCGTCCGGTGGTCGAAGACGAACTCGAACTCTATGATTCGGCCGCCGTGTTTTATCTGCGTTCGCGTCCCGGCCTGACGGGGCTCTGGCAGATCAGCGGCCGCAACGACGTCTCCTACGCCACGCGCGTCGCATTCGACACGCAATATGTCCAGAACTGGTCGCTTTTCGCCGACCTTGTCATTGTCTTCAAGACGATCCCTGCCGTCTGCCTCTCCCGCGGCAGCTACTGAAATCTTGGCGCCGGCCCGGCACGGGCAACGCCGAGCAACGGAAATATCCAAAAATGCAATCGAATAGACGATCAGCGAAATCCGCTGGTTCCCGCATGGCTTCCTATTTTACCCGCCTGGCGCTCCTTGCTGCACTCGCAGCCTCAGGGGCGTCGCTGGCGTCGGCCGATGAATACCGGCTCGGCGTCATGGACAAGCTTCGGGTTCGCGTGGCCGAGTGGCAAACCGCCGAAGGAACGGTCCGCGACTGGTCTGCCGTCAGCGGCGACTATACGGTAGGCCCATCCGGCAACCTTTCCCTGCCCTTCGTCGGCGATCTGCCTGCCTCCGGCAAGACGACGCAGGAGGTGGCCGAAGAGATCGGCGTCAAGATGCAGAAGCTTTTCGGCCTCAGGGATCGCCCATCCGCGTCGGTGGAGATGGCGCAATATCGTCCGATCTATCTCTCCGGCGAGGTGCAGACGCCGGGAGAATACCCCTATGCTCCCAACTTGACGGTCTTGAAGGCCGTCAGTCTCGGGGGAGGGCTGCGGCGGGCGGATAACGGCCAGCGATTCGCGCGCGACTACATCAATGCCAGCGGGGAATCCGCGGTGCAGGTTGCGGAACGCAGCCGCCTGCTCATTCGCCGCGCGCGACTGCTTGCCGAAATCGGCAAGCGCGACACAATCCCCATGCCCGAGGAGCTCAAGAACGTTCCGGACGCCGACAAGCTGCTCGCCAGCGAGATCGCGCTTATGGAATCGCGTGACAAGCGCCAGAAGCGTCAGCTCGATGCGCTTGCCGATCTGAGATCCCTCCTTCAAAGCGAGATAGAAGCACTAGCAAAGAAAGCCGAAACGCAGGCGCGCCAGCTCGACCTTGCAACCGAGGATCGCGACAAAGTCGACAGCCTTGCCGAAAAAGGGCTGGCGCTCAGCCAGCGCAAACTGTCCCTCGAGCAGCGGGTCGCGGACGTTCAGGCGTCGCTGCTGGACATCGACACCGCATCCCTCAAGGCGAAGCAGGATGCGAGCAAGGCGGCGCAGGACGAAACGAACCTCCGCAACGACTGGGATGCTCAGCTCGCTCAGGAACTGCAGAACACCGAAGCCGAGCTGGACACGCTGACGTTGAAGCTCGGCACCAGCCGGGATCTCATGACCGAGGCGCTGCTGCAGTCGGCGGATGCCGCCCAGCTCGAAGATCAGGCCGCCGAGATCACCTATTCGATCATTCGCGACAAGGACGGCAAGCCGACCGAAATCGCCGCCGACGAGAACACACCCGTGCTCCCCGGCGATGTCATCAAGGTGAATACCGCCCTGGCAATGCGGTGAGGCAGGCATGAGGATATCCAAGGCGAGCCTTGTCAGACCTGGAGCGAATGAAGTCTACGGCATCTTCGCCTTGGCCTTGTCGCTCTTCGTCTTTGCCTATTCGGCGCGCTTCGGACAGGTTTCTATCCTCGCCTATTATGGCCTGTGGCTGCCGCTCGTCCTCGTGGACTACCGCAAGGTTCTCGGCAACTACGCCAGCTATCTCTGGATATTCGCTTTCACCATCTTCGCCTGCATTTCGATCTTCTGGTCTGCGGCCCCGTCCTTGTCGCTGCGCACCGGAATACAGTATCTGAGCCATGTCGTCTGCGCGCTCATCGCGATGCGCACGATCGACACCCGCACGCTGACGCGCGGCATGATTGCGGGCGCCGCAATCGTGCTCCTCTATTCGCTGCTCTTCGGTACCTATCATTACGATCCGCTGGACGGCACCTACAGCTTCGTTGGCGCATTCGCGTCGAAGAACCAGTTGGGCTTCTACGCCTCGCTCGGCATCTATTTCGCCTTCGCGGCCGTCTTTGTGCTCGGGGAAAAGGGCCTGTGGATGGGCGCGGCAGGGGTTGCCGGATTGCTTGCAGCCTATTGCCTGCTGACGTCGCAATCGGCGACCTCCGTGTTGACGACCGCGGCCGTCATCGGTCTTTGCCTCGGGATGGGGGCGATCACGGCCTTGCGTCCCGCGAGCAGGAAGCTCCTCTTCATTGCCGCGTCGGTGTTCGGCGGCGTTGCCGCCGTCGCGATGATCTATGCCGGCGGCGTCGATCTGATCCTCGGCGCCTTCGGCAAGGATTCGACGCTCACCGGGCGCACCTATCTTTGGCAGCAGGGCATCGAGGCGGCGAAGGCGTCGCCGCTCTTCGGCGTCGGCTACCAGGCCTATTGGGTGCAGGGCTTCTCCGAGGCCGAGCGTCTATGGGAGGAGTTCTATATCGGTTCGCGCGCCGGGTTCCATTTCCACAACACCTTTATCGAAGCGGTCGTGGAGACGGGCCTGGTCGGCCTGATCCTGCTTACCATGGTGCTGGTCATAGCGCTCGTCGGCCAGTTGAAGCGCCTGCTTGCGGAGGATCGCGACCCGGAGGCGATGGTGCTCTTCGGTGTCGGCGCGCTGCTCTTCGTTCGTGCCTTCGTCGAAATCGATATTCTCACCCCCTACCACGTCGGATCCTTCCTTTTGTACTTCACGGCGGGGAAACTGACGATACCGCGTCGCCGGCAGGCAGCGACCCTGCTCTGGCCGGCAGGATTCCATCCGGCGCCCTACGGGCGGTCTTTCGGCCCGATGATGCCGCGGCCGGGAGACGGCCATTGAAGACGATCTACGGCATTCAATATCTTCGCGCGGCTGCGGCAATCGCCGTCGTGCTCTTCCATGCTGCGGAAAAGACAGGCTATCATTTCACGATCGGAGCCGCCGGCGTCGATGTTTTCTTCGTCATCAGCGGCTTCATCATGTGGGTCATCAGCGACCGCCGATCCGTGACCCCCGTAGAATTCATCGCCGATCGCTGCCGCCGCATCGTGCCGGTCTATTGGCTCGCGACCGCCGTGATGGTCGCCGGGGCACTGGCGGGTCTGTTCCCCAATCTGGTGCTGACACTGGAACATGTTCTGGCGTCGCTGTTCTTCGTGCCCGCGCGCTCGCCGAGCAGTGGAGAGATTTGGCCTGTGCTGGTGCAGGGCTGGACGCTCAATTTCGAGATGCTCTTCTACGCGGTCTTCGCCGGCTCTCTGTTCATGCCGCGCAACTGGCGGCTGCCCGTCGTCACAGGGCTGTTCCTTGCCTTGGTGATCGTGGGCCGCGTGGTCGCCTTCGACGATCCGGTGATGCTGACCTATACGCGACCGGTCATTCTGGAATTCGTCGCCGGCATGATCATCGGGGAGTTCTGGCTGAAGGGCAGGGTACCGCCGCTCGCCGTCGGATCTGCCCTGCTCGCCTGCTCGCTCGGCGGCTTCGCTCTCATCGGTGTGCTCGGCCTGCCATTCGACGAACTGGCGACCGGGCCGCTGGCGGTTCTGCTCGTCACCGGGGTGCTTTCGCTCGAGGTGAACGGCTGCGTGCGGGCGCTGCCGCTGCCGGGGCTTCTAGGAGACGCCTCCTATTCGATCTATCTCTGGCACACATTTGCGATTTCTGTCGTGGCCAAGGCAGGCCTTGCGATCGGTCTCGGCGCACCCGTGACGATGTTCGCGGGGGTTCTTTCGGGAACGCTCATAGGGATCGCTGCCTATATGATGCTCGAACGCCCGTTGCTGCGGCGCGGCCGCACCCGGCGTGTCACGGCGGGCCCGGCACGCCGAGCGGCCGAATAGAAAAGCTCCAGGAAAAGCCCGAACGGTTTACCTGAAAGACCGGGCTGCCCCGTCACTTCCGGCAGCCACGGTCGCTGGTCGGGAAGATCAGCCGCCCTGATTTCTGCGCGAGTGCCAGTTCCAGGCCGATTCGGTGATCGCCGCGAGATCGTATTGCGGCTCCCAGCCGAGAACCTGACGCGCCTTGTCATTCTTGGCGACAAGCGTGGTCGAGTCGCCTTCCCGGCGTTCGGCGTAGCCGATGTTGAACGGTCGCTTGGCCACTTTTTCGATCGCGTCCAGCAGCTCCTTCACCGTGGTACCGGTGCCGGTCCCGAGATTGAGTGCGACGCTCTCGCCACCCTCCAGGAGATAGTCGACGGCCCGCACATGGGCATCCGCCAGATCGAGGACGTGGATATAATCGCGGACGCACGTTCCGTCACGCGTCTCGTAGTCGGTGCCGAAGACCTTGAAGCCTTCGCGCCGCCCAAGTGCCGCATCGATGGCGAGCGGGATCGCATGGGTCTCAGGCTCGTGCCATTCGCCGATGCGGCCCTCGAAGTCTGCACCCGCGGCATTGAAATAGCGCAGGATGACCGAGCGAAGGCCCTTGTAGAGACCGTAGTCCTTCAGCGCCTGCTCGCAGATCCACTTGGTGCGACCATAGGGATTGATCGGCGCCTGCTTATGGCTCTCGTCCATCGGTACGCTGTCGGGTAGTCCGTAGGTCGCGCACGTCGATGAGAAGACGAAGGCATCGATGCCCGCGGCAAGCGCCGCAGACAAAAGGGTCAGCGTGCCGATGACGTTGTTGTCATAGAAGGCGGCCGGGTCCTTGACCGACTCGCCCACCTCGATCATCGCCGCGAAATGCAGGATCGCCCGCGGCTTGTGCCGGGCAAGAACCTCTTCAAGACGCTGCCGGTCACGGATGTCGCCCTTTTCAAGGACGCCCCATTGGACGAATTCCTCGTGGCCGTTGGAGAGGTTGTCGTAAACGACGGGTTGGTAACCCTTTGCCGCAAGCTGAAGGCAGGTATGCGAGCCGATATAGCCGGCGCCGCCGACCACGAGAATGTTGTTGTTCTGCACGGGCAACCTCTGAGGATGATTTCTGAAATTCGACAAGGCAGGCTTTGCAATGAATAGCGGCGAAATTTCCAACACATTATGAAGGTTCTGCAAAATCGCGGCATTTCAACAGCTTCGCGGCGGAACCGCGGACTGAACCGTGGTTCGATCCCGGATGCCGCAGGCTATGGCCGCATGTCGCGCCGTGATCCGGCAGACTGTTGCAAACTTGCAGCACGCCGGCTCTGCTTGCAGGAAAATACAATATAGGCGCTTGGCGCGCGCCGCGTCCTCAACTATAAGCGGTCCTCCGGCAATCAGATTAGGGAGGTTACGATGCAGGCATTTTCTTCTCCCTACGGGGCGGATCCACGATCCTGACCTTCTGACGCAAGCGTTCGCGCTTCTTCGCAGCAGGCAGGAATTGTCATCGCCCCACCGCTTCTTCTTAGAAGCCGGCGATCCGCTGATGCCGTTCTGACCCTTTCCCCAACGGCATTTTCACGCTTTCGAAATATTGAGGCCGGTGCGCTCGTCACCGGGCAACACCTATGGCATTTACTCGTTTTACGGCGCGCAACCGCGCCTTCCGTAGCGTTTTTCGATTCTCCTGGGCCCATTGGAAGAAGCAGCCGGTGCGGCTCGCGGCTCTACTGTCAACCGTGCTGCTTTCGACGCTCGCCGATGTGCTTACGCCGCTCTACTCCGGCCGGCTGGTCGACGCGGTGATTTCAGGTGCGGCGAGCGACGAGGTTGCCTGGAACGCGGCGATGGCGGCCTTCATGATGTTGATGGCCCTGTCGTTCGGAGCCATCATCCTCAGGCATGTGACCTTCATGGGTATCGTCAGCCTCACGCTGAAGATGATGTCGGATATCGCCGCGGCCGCCTTTCATCACATCCAGCGGTTCTCCAGTGACTGGCATGCCAACAGCTTCGCCGGTTCCACGGTCCGCAAGGTGACGCGCGGCATGTGGGCGCTCGATCTCTTGAACGATACGCTTCTCGTCGCGCTTTTCCCTTCTATCGTCATGCTGGTCGGGTCCACGGCGCTGATGGCCTGGTACTGGCCGATGATGGGTGTGATCATCGGTCTCGGCTCGATCGCCTTCATCGCCGTTACCGTTTCCCTGTCGCTCGGCTATGTGGCGCCGATGGCGAGCCTTGCCAACAGCTGGGACACACGGCTTGGCGGGGCGCTCGCCGATGCGGTCAGCTGCAATACCGTCGTCAAGGCCTTCGGTGCGGAAGGGCGCGAGGACGCGCGTCTCGCCAAGGTTCTCCGCAAATGGGAGAACCGGACGCGTCGTACCTGGTCGCGCGGCACGCTCAACGGTACGGCGCAGGGCGCAATGCTGCTCGTCCTGCGCGCGGCCGTGATCGGCTTTGCCCTCCTGCTGTGGGCGAGAGGGCAGGCGACCGCAGGCGACATAACGTTCGTGCTCACCTCGTTCTTCATCCTGCAGGGTTATCTGCGGGAGGTGGGGATGCATATCCGCAACCTGCAGCGGTCGATCAACGACATGGAGGAGCTCGTCGCCATTCACGGCCAGCCGCTCGGCGTCGAGGACCGGCCGGGCGCAAAACCCATCCGCATCACCGAGGGCGAGATCGAGTTCCGCGATGTGACTTTTCACTACGGGGCCCATCGCGCACCCCTTTACGAGGGATTCTCGGTCAATATCGCGGCCGGCGAGCGTGTCGGTCTCGTCGGGCATTCCGGTTCCGGCAAGACGACGTTCATCAAGCTGATCCAGCGTCTGCATGATCTGAATGCCGGCGAGATCCGCATCGAGGGGCAGAATATCGCCGACTTCACCCAGGCGTCGCTGCGCCAGCAGATCGCCATCGTGCAGCAGGAGCCGATCCTGTTTCACCGCTCGCTTGCCGAGAATATCGCCTATGCACGGCCGGGAGCGACGCAACGCGAGATCGAGGAGGCGGCAAGGCTTGCCAGCGCGCATGACTTCATCGCCGCCTTGCCCAAGGGCTATGGGACGCTGGTCGGCGAACGTGGTGTGAAGCTCTCAGGCGGCGAGCGCCAGCGGGTGGCGATTGCCCGCGCCTTTCTGGCGGATGCACCCATCCTCATCCTGGACGAGGCGACGTCGAGCCTCGATTCGGAGTCCGAGGTGCTGATCCAGCAGGCGATGGAGCGATTGATGACGGGACGCACCACGCTCGTGGTCGCACACCGGCTTTCCACGGTGCGTGCGCTGGACCGGCTGCTGGTCTTCGATCGGGGCCGCATTGCGGAAGAAGGCGATCACGGGGCACTCATCCGCGTCAAGGGCGGCATCTATCGCAGTCTCTTCGAAAGACAGGCACTGGAGCTGACGAAGGGGCTCATTCTCAGCGAGGGATGAGGCCACAAGCCCGGGCAAACGGCCGGTCGACCGCTGCGAGCAAAGATGCGGCGATCGACCGGTCGTGTAGACAGGCGCACGGCTCGGCGGGCAGGGCCGCGCCAATTTTCAACGAGTTACAAGGTCTTGGGCCTGCCTGAGGTCCGAATGCCGCAGTCACTCTTGCGGCAACGGAATCAACGTATTCGTCGTGCTTTTGGTCGGCTTCTCGCCCGGAACATGGGACATGGTCTTCGTCCGGCTCTGCAGTCCGTCGTCCGTAACCTTGGTCTTGGTCTGTGACTTGCTGAACGTTCCTTTGTCCATGGCCTGAGCCTTGGACTGTCCCTGCAGCTGGGAGGGATTCTCGTTTACCTTCGTCTGGCTCTTTGCCTTTCCTTGCGAGGTTGCTGCGCTTCCGCCGACGCCGATCGAGGATGTCGTTCCGTCATCGGTTCTGCATGTGCCGGCCGTTCCCAACGTGCTGGCTGAGGTGCCGCCGGCCGCGGCACTTCCGCCAGATCCGACAGTTCCGGCCACATCGCAGTCCTGAGCGTGCGCTGGTACGAAGGCAGCCGACGCCGACATCACGACGGAAATTGCGAGTATCGTTCTTCGAAGCATCACAGCTCCTTTCATTTTTTCGGCTGGAGGATTGCGCAGGTTCCATCCGACCGGCGCGTAATGGTGGTGCCATCGGGGCGGGTCACGCTCGCGGTCGCAAAGCTCTCTCCGCCGGAGGATCCGCTCGTCGCCGAGGATGCGGAACTGCTGCTGGCAGACCCACCGCTCGCTGCTGTGCCGCCGCCAACCGTCGTGGACGAGGATACGCTGCCAGAACCGGCTGTGACCGACGACGAAACGCTGCCCCCTTCCGACTGTTCATGTTCGATGACCATGCATGTCGAACCGTCGTCGAGTTTGATCTCTTTCGCCACGGCATGGTCCGGGGCCGCTATAGCAGCCGCGAACAGTGCCGTGACAACCGGGATTAAAAATGAACTGGAGGTCATCGGAGCTCCTCCTTTTTGAAGAACGCTGGCTTCGGAGGGCGCTCCGAAGCCAGCCGAGTTGACGTCAGCAGGACGGTTTGTTGCCCTTTGAGGCGTCCTGCTTGGCGAGGCCAGGAGGACAATTCTTGTTGCTCTCATCATCCTGAGCGGCGTCGCGGGCGCTGTTTTCATCGCCCTGGACACTGCCGGTGGTCTCATCCGATGTTCCGCCACCCGAGCCGGCGGCTGAACCACCGGTTCCAACGGAGCTGCTGGAGCTTCCGCCGCCCGCGGACGAGCCGCCGGTGCCAAGGGTCGAAGCGGAGCCGGCGCTACCCGAGCCGGCGGCCGATCCGCCCGTCCCGACCGAGCTGCTTGACGTACCGCCGCCGGCCGAAGATCCGCCCGTTCCCAGCGTCGATGCAGAGCCGGATTGGCAATCGCTGGTGTTCGGATCGCAACCGCCACCAGCCGAGCTTCCGCCCGTTCCGACCGTGCTGCTGGAGGTCCCGCCGCCGGCGCTGGTGCCGCCGGTACCGATGGTTGTGCTGGATTGCGCGAACGCGCCGAGGGTGGTGCCCGCGAGAAGGCCCGCCGCGAGGGCCGTCCTGATGAAATACCGCATTGGAGTTCCTTTCCTGACGTTGATGTCCTTGAGGCTGCAACCTGCCTACCAACCCAAACCCGCGTAACGTGTTCCGGGCCGGGACTTCGGACCGAAGGGATGCCGGCACATAGTCTGGAAGACGATCGGACCTTTGTCGGTTCGGCGCGTGCATAGGTCCGAGCGGCGCTTGCGAATGGAACCGGTCTGGCATGCGGTTCGTTTTGTGCCCTTGGTTTTCGGGCAACTCTTTTCAACAAACTGACAGTGCTTGCTCCCGGGGGGGAGCCCTGTGGCTCAGTTTTTGATTTTTGGCCGTTGGACAATCCGTTCCTTCCATACCGGTCGGCCATTCACAAACGGTCCTCTATGGCCTAGAAGGCGCGCAGTAGAACTCCGGTCGCAGCCTACCCGGTCAAAACAAGGACACCTGTCATGAAGACAATTGTAATCTGCTCCGGCGGATTGGATTCCGTTTCGCTTGCGCACAAGGTCGCGGCTGAACAGTCGCTTTGCGGCCTCCTGTCGTTCGATTACGGCCAACGGCACCGCAAGGAACTGGATTTCGCCGCCGCCTGCGCCATGCGCCTCGGCGTCCCGCACCAGATCATCGACATCCGCGAGATCGGCCGCCATCTCACCGGATCGGCGCTGACCGACGATTTGGACGTGCCGGACGGGCACTATGCCGAAGAGACGATGAAGGCGACGGTGGTGCCGAACCGCAACGCCATCATGCTTGCCATCGCCTTCGGCGTCGCTGCAGCCCGCAAGGCGGATGCAGTCGCGACCGCCGTGCATGGCGGCGACCACTTCATCTATCCCGATTGCCGGCCGGGTTTCATCGACGCTTTCCAGGCGATGCAGAACCGCGCGCTCGACGGATATGCGGATGTTGCGCTCTATGCGCCCTATGTGAACGTCGCCAAGGCCGACATCGTAGCGGACGGAGCCAGGCACGGCACGCCCTTTGCCGAGACATGGTCCTGCTACAAGGGCGGCGCCCACCATTGCGGGCGCTGCGGCACCTGTGTCGAGCGGCGCGAAGCCTTTCACCTCGCGGGTGTCCCTGATCCGACGGAGTACGACGATCCGCTTTTCTGGGTCGCGGCGACCGGCTCCTTCGTTGCCGAAGAGGTGAAATGATGTTCCGCATCACCAAGGAATTCCATTTCTCCGCCTCGCACCAGCTGAAGAGCCTTCCGGCCGAGCATCAATGCGCCCGGCTGCATGGGCACAACTACATCGTCGAGGTCGAGCTTTCCGGCGAAAGGCTGAACGAGCATGGATTCGTGCGCGACTATCACGAGCTCGCACCGCTGAAGCAATATATCGACGAGTGCTTCGACCACCGCCATCTGAACGACGTGCTCGGGCACGATCGGGTGACGGCGGAATGCCTGGCGCAGCATTTCTACGAATGGTGCAGAGCCCGGCTACCCGAGACGACGGCCGTTCGCGTCAGCGAGACGGCAAAGACCTGGGCGGAGTATCGCCCATGAACCACACCCGATCCGACGAAATCCGCGTTAGCGAGATCTTCGGACCGACGATCCAGGGGGAGGGGGTGCTGATCGGCCTGCCGACGGTATTCGTCAGGAGCGGCGGCTGCGATTTCCGTTGTTCCTGGTGCGACAGCCTCCATGCCGTCGACAGCAGCTACCGGCATGAATGGCAAAAGATGTCGACCGAGGAGGTCTGGCAGGAAATCGTTCGGCTTTCGGGCGGAGAAGCTGTGATGGTTTCGCTATCGGGCGGCAACCCGGCAATACAGCCGTTCGGCGATCTGATCGCCCGCGGGCACGAAAAGGGCTATCGATTTGCCCTGGAAACGCAAGGTTCGGTTGCCCGCGACTGGTTCGCCGCTCTCGACGTTCTGGTGCTCAGTCCCAAGCCGCCCTCGAGCGGGATGGAGACCGACTGGGAAGCCTTGGACGACTGTCGCCGCAGTGCCGGGGGCAAGCCGCAGACGGTGTTGAAGTTCGTGGTCTTCGACGAGACGGATTATGCCTATGCGCGGGCCGCCGCCGCGCGCCAGCCGGATCTGCCCGTCTATCTGCAGCCCGGCAATCATACGCCGCCGCCCGCGGACCAGGCGGACGCGCCGATCGATATCGACGGCGTGATGGAGCGGATGCGCTGGTTGGTCGACAGGGTCGTTGCAGACCGGTGGTTCGGGGCGCGGGTCCTGCCGCAACTGCATGTCCTCATCTGGGGCAACAGGCGGGGTGTTTGAAGCAGCAGTCGCGCGTCTCGTCAGGCCGTAGCACGCTGATCCGACTTCAAGGCGCACCGCGTACGGCCACCTCCAGGCCCGAAACGCCTCCGCCGAGGCGAACCGGCTTCAGGGCCGGGCCTTCGGCGTCCTTGACGAGATGGATCACGCGAGAGAACTGCACTCCGTTCCGCGGCGTTCGGCCGATCTTGATTACCGCGGTCTCCCGCAGGTCGGCCTCGAAGATCGAAAGGGCCCGTTTCAGGGCATCGGCGTCCATGGTCTCCAGCGCTTCGTCGATGACGACCCAGCGGGGTTTCTGCACGAGAAGCCGGGCGAAGGCCAGGAGGCGCTGCTCGTCGTCGCCGAGTTCGCGTTCCCAACGGGCCTCGCGATCGAGCGAAGTCGCAAGGTGGTCGAGCCCGACCTTCGAAAGCGCAGTCACGAGCACTTTGTCGGGAAAACTGTCGGCGTGCGGATAGGCAAGGGCGTCGCGCAGCCGGCCGCGGGGGAAATAAGGCGCGCGAGGAATGAAGGCCACGGTTTCGCCGGCAGGCATTCCCACGCGACCGCTTCCCCAGGGCCAGAGCCCGGCGAGCGCGCGGAAGACCAGCGTCTTCCCGGCACGCGGATCGCCGATGATGTTGACCCGTTGACCGGGGGCGATCTCGATACGAGACTCTGCCAGCCTGGTTCGCCCCGAGCGGGAGACCACCTCGAGGTTCTCGAACGTCATGGTGGCAGTGTCGTTCTCGACGAAGTCGATACGCTTTTCGTCGCCATGCAGCGTGTCTGCGGTGATCAGCGCGCGGCGGAAGGCGGCAACGCGCAGCAGCGTTGCGCGCCAGTCCGTTATCGCGCTCACATTGGCGACGAACCATTTCAGCGACGAATGCACCTGATTGAACGCCCCCACCGCCATCATAAGGCCGCCGAAGCTGATGTTTCCCGCGAAATAGACGGGCGCCGCAACCAGAATCGGCGCGACGACTGTGACCCAGCCATAGCCGTCCTGAACCCAGGCAAGATTGATTTCGGCTCGGAATATGTTGCGCGTGGCGTCGAGCACGGAGGAGAGGTCGAGTTGCAGACGCCGTCGCTCTCCAGCCTCGCCGCCCGCAAGCGAGATGCCGTCGATATGCTCGTTGGCGTGCATCATCGAGAAGCGAAGATCGGCCTCGCGGGCGTAGCGCTCGCCGTTCAGAACGATCAGCCGGCGGCCGACGAGCCAGCTCAGCCACGACGCGGAGCCGGCGTAGAGGATTGCAGCCCACACCATGTAGCCCGGAATTTCCAGCGATCGTTCGCCGATCTGGAAGGCAAAGCCCGCTGAAAGGGACCAGAGGACGCCAACGAACGAAATGAGCAAGATCGACGATTGCAAAAGCCCGAATCCGAGGCTGGTCGTGAGATCGGCAAGGTGTCCGGCATCTTCCTGCATGCGCTGATCCGGGTTCACACCGATCGTGCCGGCATTGGCCAGCCGGAAGGCACGTCGCGGCCGCATCCACTGGCCGATCAAGTCCAACGTCAACCCTTCGCGCAGCTTCAAGCGCACCATCTGATTGAGCCATTGCTGGGCGACGTTGAACACCAGAAGGACGCCGGCGAGCAGGACGAACAGCATGAGCTGATAGAAGAAGCTGTTGAGATCACGCCGCTCGATCGCGTCGAAGAAGGGCCGGTACCAGCGATTGAGAACGATCTGCCCGATGGCGGTGACGATGATTATGGTGAAGCTGCCGGCCGCGAGCCACAGGATAGGCTTCAAAACCGGCGAGTCGACGAAGGCGTGCCGCATCATCTCGAACTGCTGCCAGATACTGCTGCCTTCCGGTGGGGCGGTGGGCGTTCGGGCCTGAGCCTCATTGCCGGTTTGGTTCTTCATCTCCAATTTCTCCTCGGCGCACACGGCATCCCAGTCTAATCCGCGAAAAGCGCGAACGGAAAATATCCGGGACATTGTGTTTACGGTCGCCTCTGTGGCTTGAACAATCTGCCGGCCGGGGCAAGTGCCGTATGGCAGCGCCCGGTTTCATGCTCGGCGGCGGCGGTCCGCCAAGTGGAGATTCTGTACCGAGCAACAGTCGGTACGAAGCAAATAGGCCGTTAAAAATCTGTAATAGAGCTAATTTAGAAATCCCCATACTGCTCAATGTATGGACAACGGCGCCGCCTGAAAACCGGATTTTGATCCGTTCCGAGACAGTCGGACCCTACCCGTTTTCCGGAACGGCATCGCTGCGCATGCAGCCGCGACGTGCGACCCTTTGAATGTATTCGCGATTTTCTTCTGCAATTGTCGCTTGGGAAGTACCTGACAGGTCCCACCGCCTATACAGTAAACTTTTGTGATCTACGAGGCCTGACCGTTATCGCGGCCGGACATTTGCTCGTCGCCAGCAATATTGAGCGCGATTCTCGGCCCGGTCGCCGAATCGGGACATCGCAACCCCCCGGTGCCGAATCCACGTTCCAGTGCCCGACTGCCGCTTCCGGTGCACAAGAGCGATTTCGGCTTGTCCATGTTACAGCGATGACATAAAACGTTACCGCCGTCCTGCAGCGCCGCGCGTCTCACGCGCACAAAGGTTGCTGCAGCACTTTTATCTGTTGCATGTCTTTTCCCTTGAATCGCGGTTCAGGGGGCATGCAGTGACGCGTGTCGACCCGTACTCAACAGCAAAATTCGTAAGAATTTTCATGCCAAGAGAAGGAGACATTTATGTCTATTTCACCCTCCAACATTGGCGACAAGGAAGCCGCTCCGATGCCCAACGGCGACATCGCCGCTCGCGTCAAGGCCGCGCGTGAAGCGGTCGGCTACAGCATCGAGGATCTCGCGGTCACCTGCGGCCTCGCCGTCGTCGAAATCAACGATATCGAGAACGGCACGGAGTTCAGCCCGGCGAAGCTCAAGCGCGTCGCCGGCGCACTGCAGGTGCCGCTTTCCCATTTCCTGCCCACGGAAATGTGAGATCGGCAGAACGAGGTGCGCGGTTCCGCCATCCTCTGCCGGAAGCGCTCAGCACCTTGACCCGTTTTTAATCTGGCCCGGCCGGCTCATACGCCGGCCGGGCTGCCATGAAACGGGTGAAGGCCTTTTATCTTCTGGATGAGCTGCGTGCCGTTGAAGGGTTTTGCCAGGCGAGGCAGGGCACGAAATCGTTCAGGCAAGTCAAACACGGTGTAACCGGTCAACAGAAGCACCGGCACCTCGCGCTCCATGAGTTCATCGACAAGTGGATAGGCGAACTCGCCTCGTAGGTTCAGGTCAAGGGTCGCGATATCGAACGGGTGTACGCGGACTGCGGAAATCGACTGTGCGAGGCTCGTGAATGGGCCGATCACCGAATAGCCCGCCGCGACGAGATCGTCCTCAATCTGAAGCGCGACAAGAAACTCGTCCTCGACGACGAGCACACGGCATCGGTCGCCGGGGTTCATCCCGGAGCTCCGCGCGGATAAGGAACGTCGATCGTACAAACCAGGCCTTGCGGCGCAAACTCGAGATGCACTTCACCGCCAAGATCAGAGGCGAGGACCCGCTCGAGCAACAGACGCCCGAAACCGTTGTGCTTGGGCGCAACAACCGCCGGTCCGCCCGTCTCGCTCCAGCATATCCGCAGCCGTTCACTTGCCACGTCGATCATCCACTCGATATCGACTTTTCCGCTCTTGACGGAGAGTGCCCCATGTTTCGCGGCATTGGTTGCAAGCTCGTGCGCCGCCATGCCGAGGGTGAGCGCATGCTTGGGCGGCAACATCGCCGGCGGCCCCGCAAGGGTCACGTTGGTCCTGCCGTCGTCCTGATAGGGTGCCAGTTCGTCGAACAGCACGGTCTTCAGGGAAACTCCAGACCAGCTCGCCTCCGCCAGGCGCGTATGCGTCTGCGCGAGCGCCCTTATGCGCGCATCGAAGGAACGGTGCGCCGCGGTGGCGTCCGGATTGGTCGAGAAGGTCTGTCGTGCGATCGAGCCGACGATCGCCAGCGTGTTCTTCACGCGGTGGCTGAGCTCGGCGACGAGGAGATTGCGCTGCGCTTCGGCCTCCCTGCGCTCCGTGATGTCCATGCAGACGCCGATCAAACGCCTTTTGGGGCCGTTGCGCGGCGAAAGCTGTCCGAAAGCCTCGATCCACCGGGTAGTCCCGTCGGGGAGCTGAGCACGGTAGACGACGTGGTAGTCTCGCTCTTCCTCGATCGCCCTGGCCATCTCGCGCTCGATCAAGGGAAGATCGTCCGGGTGTATGTCGCGCTTGAAGTCGGCCAGCGTTCCACCGAACGATCCGGGCTCGATACGGTGAAGCGCCTCCAGCCCCGGCGACCAGATCACCTCACCCGTTTCGAGGTTCCACTCCCAGGCGCCCATATGTCCGGCATCCAGTGCGAGCTGCAGGCGCCGTTCGCTTTCCTGGAGCGCCTCCTCGGCCTGCTTGCGTCCGGTGATGTCGACAGCGGCAGCGACAGCTCCGACCACTTCACCTGTGACGTCGCGCAGCGGAGTCGCGTTGCCGAAGATATGACGGGAGCTTCCGTCGTCGAAGCGTATTTCCTCCTCGAAGTTCTGCACCTCTTCGCCGCGCGCCGCCCTTTGTACGGGCATCTCCTCCGGCGACAATGCCCGCCCTTCCGAGAAAACGCGGAAGTTGGTGGGGTGTTCGCCGGGAGGCGCCGACATCGAAAGGTTGCTGTCGTGCGGTAGCCGCAAAATCTCGTAGGAGCTGTTATTGCCGCTGATGACGCGGCAATCCGGCGTGCGCGCCATCCAGATCAAAGCCGGGACGGCCTCCATGATCGCCGCCAACTCGGCCGCGCGCGCCCTTTCGTTCGCCTCGTTGCGGCGCAACTGCTCTTCCGCCTGGCGCCGCGCATATTCGGCTCTCATGCGCTGAATGCTGAATCCGAGTTGCCGCGCGATGGTAAGCGCCATGCCGATCTCGGTTTCCGCAAACTGATGTGGCCGGTCGTAATAGGTCATGAATTTGCCTATCAGCCTGCCTTCCGTGACGAGCGGGAAGAAGCCGAGCGCGCCAATACCTTCGCCGACTATGCTCTCCTTCAGCTCTCGCGAGATTTCCGTCTCGTCGATATTCTCGACGAAGATCGGCTCGGGTTCGTTCGCTCCCGTATGCCAAGGGGAGTGTCCGTCGACAGCGCGCTGGTAATGCTCTGAAAGGCCGCGAGCGGCGACGAACCGCATGGTCCCGGAATCATCGAAAAGCAGAATCGACGCACGGTCGCAATTCAACGCGCCCTGGATGGCGTCCAGTGTCGCCTCGTAGACTTCTTCTATCCGTTTGGTACGCTGAACCCTTTCGGTCAGACGATACAGTGCGGCCTGCTCACGAAAGCGCGCAGCCAATGCCTCTGCCGCGCTTTTCGTCTCGGTGATGTCGCGGGCGATCTTGGAGGCGCCGATGATGCGGCCGGTTGCATCCCTGACGGGCGAAACGGTGAGCGAAATATCGACGAGAGTCCCGTCCTTGCGCCGGCGCTTGGTCTCGAAATGGTCTACCAGTTCGCCTCTACGAATGCGTTCGAGAATGCCGGGCTCCTCGCTCAGACGTTCCGGTGGTATGAGGATGGTGATCGACTTGCCGATAACTTCTTCCGCCGTATAGCCAAAAAGCCGCTGCGCGCCGCGGTTCCAGCTGGTGATGATCCCGTCCAGGTTCTTCGCGACGATCGCATCGTCGGAAGATTCGACGATCGCGGCGAGATAGCGGGAACTGCGCTGCATATCCTTCGCGCCGCTGAGGTCCACGAGAAGATTGACGGCTCCTGTCAATGCGCCCGTGTCGTCGAAGATCGGCGTCGGATGCGGGAGAAGCGGGACCGAGGTGCCGTCCGGCCGGACCGCGATAAGTTCTTCTCCCCTTATCGGCCGCCCTTCTTTCAATGCCCGCGCCATCGGGCACTGGTCGTGCGCAAGAGGCGAGCCGTCCGGCCGCCTCAGTTGCCAACTGACGCACCAGCGATCCTTGCCGAGCTCCGGCTTGCGCCCCGCAACGGCAACGGCCGCGGCGTTGCAGTAGGTGACGATACCTTCAGCGTCGGTCGCGTATACCGGCACCGCGAGTGCGTCGAGCACGGCCCGATAATCGGTCGCCTCTGAAGTCGTGACATCGTCGATCGTCGTTTTGGGTAGAATTTCTGCGCCGTGCATGTTCCCTCCGCAGCCGCCGCCAACTTCAAAGAACGCAACCATCGCTGCTTTGTTCCGCGCCCATCCCCCAAACTCTTGGGGGTTATTAAAACGGCAGCCCCGTCTAGATTAGGCCTGAGGACGCGATCAGCGCCAGGGCGAGCGGAGGAACCGAACATCAAACCGGAGACATTTCGATGAGCAAAACCGTATTGAACGCCGTGGGAACGCCGCTTTACTACAGCGGCAGTTCGACTGCGTGGTTCTCCGCCACCGGCTCTGGCCCCACGCTCCATGGCACTGCCGGCAACGATTCCATGTGGGGCGACAGCTCCGTGAACGTCACCATGATCGGCGGCAGGGGCGACGACATCTACTACCTGTATTCGTCGATCAACCGGGCATCGGAAGCGGTCGGCGAGGGCGTCGACACGATAAGCACGTGGATGAGCTACACCCTGCCGGCAAACTTCGAGAACCTCACGGTTACCGGAAGCGGCCGTTTCGCATTCGGCAACGATACGGACAACATCATAAAGGGCGCGTCGGGAACGCAGACGATCGACGGGCGCGGCGGCAACGACGTCCTGATCGGCGCGGGCGGTGCCGACACCTTCGTGTTTGCGCGAGGCAACGGAAGCGACCTGATCACCGATTTCAACTACGACGACATCGTACGCCTCGACGGCTACGGCTTCACGTCGTTCGAGCAGATTCTGTCCAATGTGGCTCAGGAGGGCGCCGATCTCCGGCTCCATCTCGCCGATGGCGAGAGCCTGGTATTCGCGAACACCACCGCCGACGAATTGCAGGCGCACCAGTTCAGGCTGAGCCTCGACCGCTCCGTCCTGTCTCAGACTTTCTCGGACGAGTTCAATACGCTTCAGCTCAGAAACGGTACAAGCGGGGTCTGGGACGCCAAATTCTGGTGGGCGCCGGAAAAAGGAGCGACGCTTTCCAGTAACGGCGAGCAGCAATGGTACATCAATCCGAGCTATGAGCCGACCGCTTCCGTCAACCCGTTCTCCGTCAATAACGGCGTGCTGACGATCACGGCCGCGCCGGCGTCGGAGGCGATCCAGGCCGAGATCAACGGCTATGATTACACGTCCGGAATGCTGACGACCTACTCGTCCTTTGCCCAAACCTACGGCTATTTCGAAATGCGCGCGGACATGCCGGACGACCAGGGCGTCTGGCCGGCCTTCTGGCTGCTGCCCGCCGACGGTTCCTGGCCGCCGGAACTCGATGTCGTCGAAATGCGCGGACAGGACCCGAATACTGTCATCGCCACGGTGCATTCCAACGAAACGGGCTCGAGAACGAGCATCGAAAATGCGGTGAAGGTCGCAGATGCGAGCGGGTTTCACACATACGGGGTGCTTTGGACGGAAGAAGAGATCGTCTGGTATTTCGACGATGCGGCGATCGCGCGCGCCGATACGCCTTCCGACATGCACGACCCGATGTACATGCTCGTCAACCTGGCGGTCGGCGGCATCGCCGGCACGCCCAGCGACGGTCTCGCAGACGGGTCCGAAATGAAGATCGACTACATCAAAGCCTATTCGCTCGACGCGGACTGGCAGATCTGAACCAGGGAGTGCGAAGGCCGGCAATCCTGCGGCGCTGCAGGCTGCCGGCCTTCGACCGACTATTTCTGGATGCAGGTATCCGCGGTCTCCTTGGTGCACTCGTCGAGGCCGGTGAAGACCGGGTCTTCGACCGGTTTGCCGGCGATCAGGTCCAGCATGACCTGCGGGGCCTTGTAGCCCATTTCGAATGGCCGCTGCCCGACGAGAGCGGTGACCAATCCTTCCCTGGCGATGGCGACCTCCTCGCCGATCGTATCGGCAGCGCCGATGACGAATTCGTTCTTGGCGATCTTGTCGGCCATCGGCTTGAACAGATCGCGATAGGGCTGTGGCGCGCCGAACAGCGGCCACCCGCCCATGATCCCGAAAGCATCGAGGTCGGGATTGGCGGCAAGGATGTCGGTCATCGCCTGCACGCCCTTGGCACCGTCGTCATTGGTGAAGACCGGGCAGCCCGCCACTTCGGTCCAGTTGCCTTCGCCCTTGAGCTCCGCCAGGCCTTTCTGGCCGGTCAGGGCGTCCCGCATGCCCTGGGCGCGGCGCAGAATGTTGTCGGCGCCGGGATTGCCCTCGATGGTGCAGATCTTGCCGCCATCGGGCTTGGCCTTCTTGATGTACTCGCCGATGCGGTAGCCCATCAGATAGTTGTCGGTCCCGAGATAGGTCTTGCGCAGGGCAGAGTCTTCGGCGGCGAGATCCGCGTCCACGGTCATGACCGGCACCGATGGATTGGCAGTCTTCAACGTCTGGGCGATGAGCTTCGCATTGGATGGCGAGATGGCGATTGCGGCGGTTTCAGCCTTGCCCAGCATGTCCTGAACGATCTGCGCCTCGCCGGCCTCATCCGAGGTCGAAGCCGGGCCTGTGTAGAAGCACTCGTATTCCGAGTCCGGATTTTCCTTGTTCCACTTCTGGCAACCCTGGTTGATCGCTTCGAAAAAGGGATTGTCCAGCCCCTTCACCACGATGACGAGCTGTTTCTTCTGGGCCATGGCCGTTCCGGCGCTGAGTGCCAGAGCGGCAACGGCAAGCAATAGTGCCTTCCTCATTCCTTCCTCCCTTGAAACAAGCGGACATGCGCGTGCCCGCGCCTTGAAATATCAGAGTTTCGGGTAGGCGGCGGCGTCGCGCAGCCGTCGATCCATCGAGGCATTGAAGAGCGGCCGGTCGCGCGCGGATCGTCAAGCAGCGCCGCGATGAGGTCCGCCTGACCTTGCCCGTGCCTCGGGGACAAGGATCAGCATGCTCTCCTCCCAGCACCAGCTAATATCCGCGCGAACGGCACGTCAACGACTATTTGTATGACAATATTCGTTTCAGCGTATGTGCGGAGCGATTTGTAGGACTATTGATTGACGCTTTCCCGCGCATTTGCGTAAATGGAAGCGGTCGCCTTGCCGGGAGAGCGCGAGAGCGGGGGCAAGCGACCGAGGAGGCGGCCCGCTGCTTCGGGAGGCTAGACGGCTGTGGCAGTTCTCGAACTCGTCAATATTTCCAAGCATTTCGGCGCCATTCAGGCTGTCAGCGACGTGTCGCTCTCGCTCGACCGCGGCGAGGTGGTCGGGCTCATGGGCGACAACGGCGCCGGCAAGTCGACACTGGTCAAGATGATGGCCGGCAACTTCCGGCCGAGCCATGGAACGATCCGGCTCGACGGTGCGGAACTCGTGATGCATCGCCCGGTCGAGGCGCGGCAGCACGGCATCGAGATCGTCTATCAGGATCTGGCGCTTTGCGACAACCTCACGGCTGCTGCAAATGTCTTTCTCGGGCGGGAGATCAGGCGCGGCATCGGGCCGCTGCGCATACTCGACTACAGGGCGATGTATCGCCGCGCCGGCGAAATTTTCAAAGAACTGAAGTCGGAGACGCCGCCGCGCAACCTGGTCAGGCAAATGTCGGGTGGTCAGCGGCAGGCGGTTGCAATCGCGCGGACGATGCTTTCAGAGGCCAAGATCGTGCTCATGGACGAACCGACGGCGGCCATTTCGGTACGGCAGGTGGCCGAGGTGCTGAACCTGATCCGCGAGTTGCGCGACCGGGGCATCGCCGTCGTGCTGATCAGCCACCGTATGCCGGACGTCTTTACCGTCGCCGACCGGGTCATCGTCATGCGGCGGGGCAGGAAGGTTGCCGACAAGCCGATCGCCGCGAGTTCGCCGGAGGAGGTGACGGGCCTGATCACCGGCGCCATCGAACAGGTGTGAACCATTCGGAAAGAAAGCGAAGGTCGACAATGGCAATTACGCTCGATCGAGCAGTCGGACAGAGAGACCGCGGATGGCTCTCGTTCCTGTTGGCCAGCCAGGCATTCTGGGTCCTGGTGGCGGTCATCCTCGCCTGCCTCTTCCTGTCGGTTGCCACCGACTCCTTCGCAACGGCCAAAAACCTCTACAACATCACGCGCAACTTCACCTTCGTCGCGATCATCGCGCTCGGAATGACGCTGGTCATCATTACCGGCGGCATCGATCTGTCGGTCGGGTCGGTCCTCTGCCTGTGCAGCATGGTGCTGGCCGTGGTCATGCATGCCGGCTACGGCATAGAGGTGGGTATTGCCGCCTCGATCGGCACGGCTCTGATCGCCGGCGCATTCAACGGGGTCATGATAGCCTATCTCGGCTTTCCACCTTTCGTGATCACCCTCGGAATGCTCTCGATCGCAAGAAGCCTGGCGATGGTCGCATCCAACAATACGGTCGTATTCGAGTTCGGCCCGGACCACGACACGCTCCTGGCTCTTGGCGGCGGCGCCTGGTTCTTCGGTATCGCCAATCCGGTGCTCTACATGATCGTCCTGGCCCTCCTCACCGGCTTCGTTCTGCGCTGGACGAAGTTCGGCCGCTACGTCTTCGCCATCGGCGGCAACGAGCACGCCGCGACGCTCACCGGCGTTCCGGTGAGAAGGATCAAGGTTGCCGTATACATGATCTCCGCGCTCGCGGCGGGAATTGCCGGCATTATCCAGACCGGCTGGCTCGGCGCCGTGACGACCAATATCGGTGCAGGAATGGAGCTTCAGGTCATCGCCGCTGCCGTCATCGGCGGGGCAAATCTTGCCGGCGGCGCCGGCACGGCTTCCGGTGCCCTGATCGGAGCTGCGCTGATAGAGGTGATCCGCAACAGCCTCGGCTTGCTCGGCATTAACGCATTCTGGCAGGGCGCCTTCATCGGCGGCGCCATCGTGCTCGCGGTGCTTTTCGACCGGATCCGAAACTTCCGGCAAAGCGAATAGACGGGGGAAGGGCGGGCCGACGCGGCCCGCATTCAAGAACCGGTTCGCCGGCTCAGCCCTTGGCGAGGATGCGCCGCATCTCTTCCATGGCGGCTTCACGCTGGGGGTCGCGTCCGTCGGCATAGGGCAGGGGGAACGGAACGGTTACGTCCGGCTCGACGCCGCGCCCCTCCAGACGCACGCCGTCATCGATCACCGCGTCGGAAACCGCAAGCTCCAGAATGCTGTCGTCCGGCAGGATATAGGCGCGGCCGGCGAGAAGCGCCCCCGCCGTGCGCGTCCCGACAAGCGGGATTCCGTTGGTCTTCAACGCATAGGCGAAGAGTTCGAGGCCGCTTCTCGATCCCTCGTCTATGATGGCGACGATCGGGCGTCGCCAGCGGACATTGGCGAGCATATCCTTGCCGTTGCGGGAGATCAGCCTGAAGTTCGGCGTATCGCCGACGAAGAGCTCCGCCGCGTCGGGCGGACCGCCGCCCCAGCGTCCGCGCAGATCGACGACGACTCCATCGGCGTCCTTGAGACGGCCGGTCGCCAGTTCACGCGCCGCGATGTCGAGACCGTCGGGACTTGAAAGGGTCCAAAGACGCAGGTAACCGATGCGCCGCCCATCGCTCTCGTTGACGGACACGCTGTCCTCGATCGCCTTTTCGAATGTGGGCAATGGCCGCAGCCGTTCGACCGCGACACTGGCCGTGAAGGGCTGTGCGTCGCGATTACGGCGCAGGCGTATCTCCACCTGTTGTCCGATCCTGTCGCGGAAGGATTCGATTTCGCGATACGGCGCGCCATCCACCGACAGAACCTCGTCGCCCACCCGGATACCCGCCTTGTCCGCAGGCGAACCGTCATAGACGTCGCTGACGAACAGCAGGCCGTTTTCCATCCGGGCGACCATGCCGACCCCGGCATAGCTGGCCCGGCCATCCAGCGGGAACAGCCGCTTCATGTCGTGGCGGATAGCGTAACGGAATATGTCGGCGAGTTCGTAATAGGCAATCGTATCCCGAGTGAAGCGAGCGGTATGCGACGCGTCGAGGCTCGCGAGGACTCTCTCGACCGCAGCATCGACCCGGGGCTCCGTGCTCTTCGGGTTCAGCGGGTCGCCGCCGTCGAGTTCCTGCCGCACCGCTGCGCCGAAGCCGTCGAGCGCTGCGGGATCGTGAAAGTTGTCGACGACAAGCGTGACGACGCGGTCGAATATCGGATGACCCGAGCGCGGCAGGTCGAGGCCGAAGCCCTGGGCAGGAACGAGGAGAAGCAGGAACCCGGCCAACAGGCCCCCGGGCATCTTCGCGTGCATGGATCGATCTCCGTTGTCCGGGGATCATACCGGCACATCGGCGACTGCAGTGAGGCCTCTCTCAACAACATTCCGTGAGGTCGGCGAGAGCGGCATAGTCTCTCTTTTCATGGAACACTTGCCCCTCGCCAAAGTTGTAGGCCAGGCGCCGATGAAAGGCGGGGAAATGGTCGTCTATCTTACAGGCCTTGTATCGCTGCTGCTCGCCGCTCTCAGCCTCGGCCCCTCCTTTGCCCATGTATTGGAGGCACCGCCCCGGCTGTTCGTCTGGGCGCCGGAACTGTGGCGCGAGGCAACCGTCTTCAACGGCCAGTTCGCGCTTTTTGCAAAGTTCGGCGGGCCGCTCGACGTCACGACGATACTGGCGGCGTGCTTTCTTTCCTACCTGCTCGCCAACGAGCGGCCGGCGTTCTGGTTCGCCCTCGCCGGCGCGATTTTATTTGCTGGAGCGCTGGCGGCGTGGTTCACGCTGGTCGCTCCGGCAAATGCGATCCTGGCCACCTGGAAACCAGGCCCGATCCCGCCGGACTTCGAAGCGATACGCCTCAGATGGGAGACGGGCCACATGGCCGTCGCCGCGTTGAAGGTCCTCGCCTTCGGGTCGATTTCTATCGCCCTGCTGGCACCGCGCCTTGGTAGTGGCACATAGCGCAGTTCTCAGAGAGCTATCGCCGTTGCGAGCAATACGAGGCTGGCGAGGCCGAGAACGGCCCGTACGACATGGGATCGCTCCCAGCGGTCCCGCAGGACGGTCCAGTCCGCGTTTTCCGCGGCCGTCGAAGCGCGTTGCGCGCCGAAAGCGAAAAAGCGCGCACCCGTTCCTCCCAACTGCGTATCCTTGAGCCAGAAGTTGTTCACGGGGTGCGTCAGGATCCAGTACGCCGCGTGCATCGCCAGCAGCCCGGCGAATGCGCCGACAGTCAGCCAGAAGGCCGTTCCGCCGGGCATCAGGAAGAGGAGAGCGGCAGTAAGAAGCAGGGCCGCCGGCTCTGCTGCGCCCCCGATGGTGAATCCCGGATAGTAGATTGCCTGCATCGCCAGATATTGTTCTCTAGGCAATCGCAATTTGCCGGGCAACTCGAGTGCATGGGCAAGGGCCAGTGCCGTTGCTGTCGCGACCAGGACGATCGTGAGAACTTCTACCGTCACGAGCATTAAGTCGATCCGATTTGCCTGCTGCAGGTTCCTCGACTTGCGTGTTTCCCCAAGACGCGCAGCGCCGTAGGGTTGTGGCCCGAACTCCGGAGCGCCGATTCGGTTCCCTCAATCTTCGGGCTCAGCCTCGGCTTCCGGTCTGCCGCAGGTGGCCGAACCGGAAGCGGCCCGGGGCGGCCGCGCGCACCATCATCATCTCGCCGATCGTTTCGTGCGTCATCAGCCCGACGAGGCGGCCGGAGCCGTCCAGAACGGCGAGCGCCGGCGAACGGGATTCCTGCATGAGCAGCAGACTTTCCTCGAGGCGTTTGCGATGATGGATCGTCGGCAGGTTGCGGCGCATCGCGGCGACCACCGGTGTCGATGGGCCTTTCTCCTTCAGAGCGCGGATCATGTCGTCGCGCGTCAGCAATCCCTCGAAGTGGCCTGCGGCATCGACCACCGGAAATTCGCGCTGCGTGGTGGCAAGCAGCGTGTCGATGGCGTCGTCGATGGTCGCCGACCGGTCAAGGGTCGCGAATTCGGTGATCATCACGTCTGAGATCATCACGCTGCCGGAGATCTCGCGGATCTGGGCGTTCTGGGCTTCCGCCGTTGCGGCCAGATAGACGAAGATGGCGATGAAGATGAGAAGAGGATTGTAGAACAGACCGACGAAGCCGAAGACGAAGGCAAGGCCCTGGCCGATCGTTGCGGCGATCTGGGTCGCACGCGACCAGCTGAGCCGCGAGGCGAGAGCGGCCCGCAATACGCGGCCGCCGTCCATCGGGAAGGCGGGGATCATATTGAAGAGCACGAGGAAAACATTGACGCCGGCGAGCCGTGCCAGAAATCCGCTCTGGGGGTCTTCGACGCCCGCTATCTGCTCCATGCCCGCCGAGCTGCCGAGGATGGCGATGAGTACCGCGGCAATCGCCACATTGACCAGAGGACCGGCGATGGCGATTACGAATTCCTGGCCGGGCTCTTCCGGCATGCGCTCCAGTCTGGCGACGCCGCCGATCGGCAGCAGCGTTATGTCCGGCGTCTTGATCCCGAAACGGCGTGCCGCGGCGATGTGGCCGAACTCGTGGAGCACGACGCAGACGAAGACGGCGACTATGAAAGCAATCCCCTCCATCGCAGCCGGTGTGCCGCCGATCCGGTAGTGCATCAGCCATATCCAGATCAGAAGCAGCGCGAAGGTCACGTGCACGCGAATTACCGTGCCGGCAATCGTTCCGATACTGAAGGACCAAGCCATGAGCGATATGCTCCGTCCAGTTCTCAGGCCCGCTGAGGAAGCGCCGTTCCATCATGACAGTTGCTGCCGCGCCACACAATCGCAGGTGCCCTTAGCCGTCTAATCGGTTGGCCGGGGGATCGTTCCGCAGGCGGTGGCGAGACGAGGCCAAGGGCGAAAAATCGAGGGAGGCGTTCGCGTCTGCATCGGATATTTTGATACAAAACAAAACTCTTGAAATAAAAAATCATACAATTTAGCTTCATCCAAAATCGACTTCAATAAACGAGGAAACACCATGCGAGCGAAGGCTACCCTTAATCGGGAATATACAATCTCGTCCGTCGACAAGCGGGTCTACGGCTCGTTCCTGGAGCATATGGGCCGTGCCGTTTATACGGGGATCTATGAGCCCGGCCACGAAAATGCGGATAAGGACGGCTTTCGAACCGATGTTTTGGATATGGTGCGCGATCTCGATATGCCGATCGTCCGCTATCCCGGCGGCAACTTCGTTTCCGCCTATCGCTGGGAGGACGGTATCGGGCCGCGCGAGGAGCGTCCGGTGCGCCTCGATCTCGCCTGGCGCACGCGCGAAACCAACCAGGTCGGCGTCAACGAGTTCGCCGATTGGGCAAAGCTTGCAGGTACCGAGATGATGCTGGCGATGAACCTCGGTTCGCGCGGTCTCGACGACGCACGCAACTTCCTCGAATACTGCAATCATCCCGGCGGCACCTATTGGAGCGATCTGCGCGCAAAGCATGGCTACAAGGAGCCGCACAATGTACGCATCTGGTGCCTCGGCAACGAGATGGACGGACCTTGGCAGGTCGGCCACAAGAGTGCGGCCGAATACGGCCATCTCGCCAACGAGGTGAGCAAGGCCTTCAAATATTTCGACAAGACGCTGGAAACCGTCGTCTGCGGCTCCTCGAACGACAAGATGAAGTCCTACCCGGAATGGGAGGCGACGGTTCTCGAAGCGAGCTACGACAGCGTCGACTACATCTCGCTGCACAAATATTTCGGCAACGAGGAGCAGGACACCCTCAATTATTATGCCAAGGCGATCGAGCTGGACCGGTACATAGTCACGATCGGCGGCGTGATCGACTACATCAAGGCGAAGAAGCGTTCGAAGCGCGACGTCAAGATCTGCTTCGACGAGTGGAACGTCTGGTATCACGACCGCAAGGAGGACGGCGAGCGGATTGCCAGCTGGGACTGGCCGGAAGCGCCGCCGCTGCTGGAAGAGCTCTACAATCTCGAGGATGCGATCTTCGTCGGCTCTCTGCTGAACGTCTTCATCCGGAGATCGGACCGCGTCAAGATCGCCTGCATGGCACAGCTGGTCAATGTCATAGCGCCGATCCTCACCAAGGCCGGCGGCCCCGCCTGGCGGCAGTCGATCTACTATCCGCTTCAATATGCCTCGAAATACGGCCGCGGCACCGCGCTCACCGTGGCGCAGTCCGGCCCCACCTACGATTGCGAGGTGGCTCAGGACGTGCCCTATCTCGACCTGTCGGCGGTGCTGCACGAGGACGGCAAGTCGATCGCCGTCTTCGCGATCAACCGCAGCCTCGACGAGCCGCTCGGCCTCACCCTCGATCTTCAGGGCTTCAAGGGGGCGAAGATCGTCGAGCACCAGATGCTCGCAGGCGACGACCTGAAGGCGCGTAACTCGGTCGAGGATCAGAACCGCATCGTTCCCAAAGCCGGCAGGGAACTCGCCATCGACGATGCGGGGACGCTGGTCGGTTCGCTGCCGCCGCGCTCCTACCACTTCGTCCTTTTGTCCGTCGCTTCTGCATAAGCCTTTCCGGCCCGGGCGGCCGGGTGACGCCCGGGCCGGAATTCACTATCGGGGAGGTTCAATGTCCGGAATCAAATTGACCGGCGTCAGCAAGTCGTTCGGCGCCGTGAAGGTGATCCATGATGTCGATATCGAAATAGGGCAGGGCGAGTTCGCTGTCTTCGTCGGGCCCTCGGGCTGCGGGAAGTCGACACTGTTGCGCATGATCGCGGGGCTGGAGGAGACGACCGGCGGCGAAATCAGGATCGATGCCGAGGACGTCACCCACAGGGAGCCATCGAAGCGCGGCGTCGCCATGGTCTTCCAGTCCTATGCGCTTTATCCGCACCTCTCCGTCTTCGACAATATGGCGTTCAGCCTTTCCATCGCCCGCCGGCCGAAGGCGGAGATCGAGCAGAAGGTCAAGGCAGCCGCGGAAATCCTTCGGCTCTCGGACTATCTGAACAGCAAGCCGAGCCAGCTTTCGGGCGGCCAGCGTCAACGGGTCGCAATCGGGCGTGCAATCGTGCGCGAGCCGCGGGTCTTCCTTTTCGACGAGCCGCTTTCGAACCTCGATGCCGAGCTCAGGGTCAAGATGCGCATGGAGATCGCCCGGCTGCACCGCCAGATCGGCGCGACGATGGTCTACGTCACCCACGATCAGGTCGAGGCGATGACGCTGGCGGACAGGATCGTCGTGCTGAAGGCCGGCGTCGTTCAACAAACGGGTGCGCCCCTCGAGCTTTATCGTAATCCGGACAACATGTTCGTTGCGGGCTTCATCGGCTCGCCTGGGATGAATTTCCTGAAGGCACGCGTCGTTCCCGGCGGCGGCGACAGGCTCACGATCGAGCTCCACGACGCGCCAGGAGTTCCGTTCGAAATTCCGGCTCGGGCGCGTGTCGCCGCGGGCGAAGAGATTTTCATCGGGGTAAGGCCGGAGCACATCACGCTCGGCGAACGGGAGGGCGGCGTCGGCCTGGACGTGACGGCCGAGTTCATCGAGGAACTCGGCGGGACCGGCTACCTGCACGCCCTCACGACGACGGGGGAGGAAATGACCATCGAGTGCCGCGGCGATGAGCGGCCGCAACCCAAGCAGGCGGTCCGCCTGACCTTGGCACCCCAGGAGATGTTCGCCTTCGAGGGAAGCGGCGATCGGCTCCGTTGAAAGCGGTTCGGATGGGACGTCATCCGGGCGAGGAGCAATGCGGCGCAAGCCGGTGGATTGAACTTCAAAACAGGAGGAGAGAGACGTGAAGAAGCTACTGAAACTTGCCCTTGCGGGTGCGCTGGCGATCCTGCCTTCGGCAGTCGCCCATGCGCAGACGGACATTACCTGGTGGGACTTCCTGAGCGGCGGTGACGGCGTCCGCATGAAGGCGCTCATCAAGGAGTTCAACGACACGCACCCGGACATCCGCATCAACGCGACCACGCTCGAATGGGGCGTACCCTTCTACAGCAAGGTCCAGACGGCGGCCGCCGTCGGCCAGCAGCCCGACATCATGACCTATCATCTGTCACGCTTCCCGCTTGCCATACCCTCGGGCGTTCTGCGGCCACTGGCACCTGAAGAACTCGAGGCAGCCGGAATCAAGAAGGAAAACTATGTCGAAGCGAGCTGGAACTCGGCTTCTGCCGACGGCAAGACCTATGGCATTCCCTTCGACGTGCATTCGGTTGTCCTCTACTACAACAAGAACATTCTGAAGGAGGCGGGCCTGCTCGGGGACGACGGCCTGCCGAAGGGCCTGGACGGCCTCGACAACTTCAACGCCGCCCTCGAAAAGATCAAGGCGACCGGCAAGGTCCAATATCCGCTTTCGCTCCACACCGACGAAGGCGGCTCGATGTGGCGGGTGTTCTACACGCTCCTTTCCCAGCAGGGCGCCAAGTTCATCGAAGGCGAGGAGATCCTGCCCGGCGAGGCCGGCGTCAAGGCGCTGACATCGATGGCCAACTGGGTTTCGTCCGGCTATTCGCCGGAACTCATATCCTATGAGGCTTCGATCGCTCTTTTCACCTCCGGCAAGGCGGCCATGCACATCAACGGCGTTTGGGAAGTGCCGACGATGGTCGATCTCGAGAAGAACAACGATCTCGGCTTCGAATGGGGCGCTGTCCAGATCCCGGTTCTGATGGGACAGCCTGCAACCTGGGCGGACTCCCATGCCTTTGCCGTTCCGAACAGCGAAGAAAAGCCGATCTCGCCGGAGAAGCTGAAAGCGGTTCTCCAGATCATTGCCTGGATGAACGAACACAGCATCTCCTGGGCCGGTGCCGGCCACATTCCAGCCTATAAACCGGTGACCGAGAGCGCCGAATTCAAAGCGATGCAGCCGAATTCGACCTACGTCAAGCTCGCCGACACCGCGGTCTTCGATCCCGTCTCTCCGCTGGCCGGCGTTGGCGGACCGATCTACGAGGCGACGCAGAATTTCATCGTGCCTGCCTTGAACGGCCAGCTCGATCCGGCGGATGCCATCGAGCAGATGCGCGAAGAACTGAAGAGCCAGATGTAACGCGAAAATCAACGGACCGGCCGGCCACTGCGCCGGCCGGTGGTTCGTACATTTGGCAACGGGGAGGACTATTTCGGTGATGACGAGCGAGAGACGGAGCAAGACGCTGACCGCGGTTCTGATGATCACACCGTTCGTGATCACCTATCTGACGGTCTTTGCGTATCCCGTCTACAAGATGTTCGCCTTGAGCTTTACCAACGCGCCGCTGATCGGCGAAGGCGAGTGGGTCGGCTTCGACAATTATCTGAAGCTGCTCAACCAGAAACTGTTCTTCACATCTGTGTGGAACACGGGCTATTTCGTCGTGCTCACCGTCGTACCCAACACGCTGATCGGTCTCGGTCTGGCGCTCATGGTCGTGCGCCTCAAAGGCTGGCTTCAGAGCCTCATCCTGGTGCTGTTCTTCCTGCCCTATATCCTGCCTGTCTCGGTCGTGACGCAGATCTGGGAGTGGGTGCTCGATCAGCAATTCGGGATTGCGCAACATGTCATCGAATTCGTCACCGGCAGGCGCATCAGTGTCTTTCGCGATCCTCTCTGGGCAATGCCTATGGTGGCCCTCGTCACCGTCTGGTGGACCAACGGCTTCAACCTTCTGCTTTTCATAGCCGGCCTGCGCAACATTCCGGCCGACTATTACGAGGCGGCAATGCTCGACGGCGCGACGCGCTGGCAATGCTTCAAGCGCATCACGTGGCCGCTGATCTGGCCGGTCACCGCGCTCGTCCTGACACTGCAACTCATCCTGCAGCTCAAGATTTTCGATCAGGTCTATCTGATGACGGAAGGCGGTCCCTTCAACTCGACCTACGTCCTGCTTCAGCTCGTCTATCGCGAGGCGTTCCGCCTCAACCACGGCGGGCTCGGCTCGGCTGTGGCGGTCTTCCTGTTCCTGATCATCGTGACCGTATCGGTGCTTCAGTACCAGCTTCTGCGCGTGAGGGGGCGCTGAGCGATGCAACGGAAATCCATCGGCAATATCCTTCTTCTGCTTCTTACCCTGTGCGTCGCGTGCATGTGGGCGTTTCCCCTCTACTGGGCGGCGGTGACGTCGATGAAGCCGGAACAGGAGGTCATCAGCAAGACGACCTTCATCCCCGACGTCTTCAACTTCTCGGCCTATTATTTCGCTTTGTTCGAGACCAATCTCGCAACCTGGTATGTGAACTCGCTCGTCACCTCGATAACCGTCACCGTGGTCGTCATCCTGATCAGCGTAATGTGCGCCTATGCGCTGTCGCAGATCGTCTTTCCGGGCCGGCGGCTCCTCTACGGGATCATTCTCGCGAGCTTCATGGTTCCCTCCCAGGCCCTGGTCGTTTCGCAATTCGTGCTGATGTACCGCTTTGGCCTGATCAACAGCTGGGGCGGCATCATCCTGCCGCAGCTCATCGTCCCGGTGGTCGTGATCGTCTACAAGCAATTCTTCGACTCCGTGCCGAAAGAGCTGCGCGAGGCGGCGAAGCTCGACGGCTGCGGCGATTTCCAGATCCTGTTCCGGCTTTATCTTCCGCTCAACTGGGGGATCACGACGGCGCTGGCGATCATCACTTACATCATGGCCTGGAACGCCTTCCTCTGGCCGTTCCTCGTGACGAATTCGGAGGAGATGATGACGGTGACCGTCGGTATCACGCAGGTCGACGACGCCTTCGGCGTGAAATATGCACGCGACATGGCCGTCGCAATTCTCGCGGCGATGCCGGTCGCGCTCGCCTATCTGCTCTTCCAGAAGAGGGTGACGCAGGCGCTGATGCTGTCATCCGGCATCAAGGGCTGAGCGGACGATCCGCGGCGGTTTCGACCGCCTCGGATCGGCATTCGTGAAACGAAACAGTGCGACAATTGGCGGAGGGGCGTGTTATCAGCGCAGATCACGCCTGAGCCGGAGCGGCAGTAGCAGAGTATGGAGACGAAGCTTCTTACAGTGGACCCGATCAAGGATGCGGATGTCGTCCAGGCATTGGGCTCGGCAACGCGCATCGAGATGCTCAACCTTCTGCGCCTGAAGGGGCCTCTGAACGTCAACGAGATCGCGACCCATATGGGCCTGCCGCAATCGACGACGGCGACCAACCTCAAGTCTCTGGAGAGGGCCGGCCTCATCCAGACGCATACGATGAAGGCGACCAAGGGCAACCAGAAGATCTGTTCCAGCATCTACGGCGAGATCCTCATCCGTTTCGACGACCGCACCAATCTTGCGGACGACGTCGTGACCGTCAGCATGCCGATCGGCCTTTTCACCGAATTCGAGGTGGAAGCGCCCTGCGGACTCTGCTCGATCAACAACGTCATAGGCATGCTCGACGTCCAGGAAGTCTTTCTCGATCCGCAGCGCATGCAGGCCGCACTGCTCTGGTTCACGCGCGGCTATGTCGAATACAAGTTTCCGAACAATGCCAAGGTCACGGGGCGGACGGTCCGGAAGATCGAGTTCTCCGCCGAACTGAGCTCCGAGACGCCGGCCACCAACGCCAACTGGCCCTCCGATATCTCCATCTGGATCAATGGCATCAAGGCCGGCTACTGGACGTCGCCCGGTGATTATGGCGACCGGCGGGGCATGTATTCGCCGGCCTGGTGGAAACTCAGCGGCTCGCAATACGGCAAGCTCAAGACCTGGTCCATTGACGACCGCGGTACATGGATCGACGGCGCGATGGTGTCGACTCAGACGATAAATTCCCTCGGCATACCGGATCATCATTCGATACGGTTCCGGATAGGCATCGACGAGAAGGCGGAGAACCCCGGAGGGCTGAACATCTTCGGCAAGGGTTTCGGCGATTTCGATCAGGACATCGTCATGACGATCTATTTCTAGGGTCGCGGTGTCGGGCAAAGGGTAGCGGCGGTTCGTGGTCTCGACATGCCGGGCCCGGAAGGACCACATGCAATGCGATGCCCAAGTTCTTCTAATTGCTCGCGCAAGTTCTTGTCGTTTGTGAAATGCGCACAGGGCTCATAAGCATGTCCCGTCCGTTTGCCTCGTCCGGTTGCTGTGCGCCGGGCACGCGCCGCAGCTTCGGCGCGTCCGGCCTGACGGACGGCCGCACCCGCCATGCGGGAGATCCAAACGAACACGAGGCTAGACACCTGTCATGACAAAGATTTCCGCGACGAAATTCGCAGTGGCTGCGGCTGCTTTGCTCTGCTGCGGAGCCGGTGCGCACGCCGCCGACCGAGGCGATGAAGGACAGCTTGCACGCGTAGTGGACGAGACGATCCGGCCGCTGATGAAGGAGAATGGCGTTCCGGGAATGGCGGTCGCGGTCACCGCCCGCGGAAAGAGGTACATCTTCAATTACGGCCTCGCGTCGAAAGCGAGCGGGCAGAAGGTCACCGACGAAACGCTGTTCGAGATCGGCTCGATCAGCAAGACCTTCACGGCGACGCTCGCATCCTATGCCGAAGCGCGTGGGGACTTGGTCCTGTCCGATCCTGCCGGCAAATACCTGCCGGCGTTCGCCGGAACGAGCTTCGACGAGATCAGCCTTCTCGATCTCGGGACCTATGCCGCCGGCGGACTGCCCTTGCAGTTTCCCGATTCCGTTGCCGATCAGAAGAGCATGATCGACTACTACAGGGGCTGGCGCCCGACCTATGCCGCCGGCACGTACAGGCTCTACTCGAACCCGAGCATCGGCCTCTTCGGCTATCTCGCCGCAACGAGCATGGGCGAACCCTTCGCCGATCTGATGGAGAAGAGGATATTCCCGGCCCTCGGCCTGACGAGCACCTTCATAGCCGTGCCGCAGGACCGGCTGGACGACTATGCCTATGGTTATTCGAAAGCCGGCAAGCCCATCCGCGTCACGCGCGGCGTTCTCGACTCTGAAGCTTACGGCGTGAAAACGACCGCTGCCGATCTGATCCGCGTCGTTGAGGCGAACATGGATGGCACGAGCCTGGACGAGACGATCCGGCGCGCAATCGCCGCAACGCATACGGGATATTTCAAGGTCGGCCCCATGACGCAGGGGCTCGGTTGGGAGATGTATCCCTATCCGACGAAGCTCGACGATCTGCTCGCCGGCAATTCCAGCCGGATGGCACTCGAGCCGCACAAGGTCACCAGACTCGTTCCACCCGCGGCGCCCAGGGAAAACGTGTGGATCAACAAGACCGGCTCGACCAACGGGTTCGGCGCCTATGCAGCCTTCGTCCCGGCCGAGCGCATCGGCATCGTGATGCTGGCCAACAGGAACTACCCGATTCCTGCCCGCGTGAAAGCCGCATACCGGATCCTGTCGACGCTCGAGAGCGACCCCGGATCCGCAGACGCCCGCTGACGCCGGCCGCCATCGTGCCGCGCTCCGATCGGGCGCGGTGCCAGACCCGCATGACGAGAAGTGCGGTTCTCGACGCCTCGGTTATTCAATAACCCCTCGGGGGTACAAACAGACAGATCGTCTTCCCATAGGCTTTACCCGCCGCAGAGCACCAGTGGTACTCGCCGTCCGGCGACATTCGGACCCTGCTGTCGGCATAGGGGAGGACTTCGCCAGTTGCTCTGACGATATAGCCTTGCGGTCGCTCGCTGATCGCGGTCTGCGCGACCTGGCGGCAATCCATTGTTGAACAGCAGGCGCTCGGATACTGCCAACCGCTTGGAGCGTCGTGGGCAAAGGCCGTCGTTGCGGACAGCCCGGCGAGTAGGAAGAAAAATCCGCGCATGGGGTCTCCTTTCAGGAGCAGTCACCGATCCGGACTGCAGCCGGCAGGTTCCTACGGCGGCGTGTGCCCAAGCGCAGAACCCGCCCAGCACTTTGCGTGCTCCATGACATTGCCCCGCAATCTGCTCGGATTTAAGGAATCATGCAGCAAGCTTCAAACCTGCGGATCGGTAAAATGATCCACCTCGGCGGGGCTTATGTCAGCCACGACTTTCGTCGCCATTGACGAGAAAGCCGTCGCTTTCGCCCTCGACCAGTTCCATCGGCCAGACCGCGTTTACCGGCGCTTGCGGATAATGGTGCTTGAAGGCAGGCATGGTCGACAGAAGCGTTTCCGCAAGCGCTATGCCGAGGTTGCGCAGCGACAAGCGAAAGCAGGTGAGCGGCGGCGAGAGAAAGTGTGCATGCGGGCTGTAGCGCCCGATCACCGCAATGTCGCGGCCCGGCCTGACGCCCGCTTCGGAGAGGCCCTGGTAGAAACCGATGGCAATCGTCTCATTGACGAGCAGGGCCGCCGTCGGTCGGTCCTCGAGCGCCAGGAGCTCGCGCGCGATCTGATAGCCGCCGGTCTCGTTCGGCGTCGATCGGAAGATCAACTCTTCCTCCAAGGGAAGGCCATGCGCGGCAAGCGCTTCTCGGCAACGGTCGACGAAGATGTAGCCGAGGTTGGCATCGTCGTGCGGACGGGTGACCGCGATGCGGCGATGTCCGCGCGCAACCAGACGGTCGATGGCGATCTGCGCCATTCCCTCGAAATCGAGGTCGAGCCAGGGGCGGCCGGCATCCGTCAGGCTTCGGCCGAGCGTTACGAAGGGGATGTTGCGTTCGGCCAGAAACTCTATGCGCGGATCGTGGCGCCGCGTTGCCGAAAGGATCAACCCGTCGGCAAAACCGCGCGCGACGACGCGGCGCAGGTAATCGGTCGGATCTTCCTCCGACGAGCAGAGCAGGGCAACGAGGTCGAGCTTGTGCCTGGCGAAAACCGCCTGCACGCCGTCGAAGACGCTCATGAAGAACGTGTCGCCCTGGCCGGTGATCTCCGTTCCGGTCTGCATCATGAAGCCAATGATGTTGGTGGTGCCCTGCCTCAGGCTGCGGCCAGACTGGTTCGCCACATAGCCGAGCCTTTCAGCCGCCTCCAGGACACGCCTGCGCGTCTCCTCATTGACGTCGGGGCGGCCGTTCAGTGCGCGCGAAACGGTTCCGATCGAAATATCGAGATGTTGCGCCAGGCGCCGAATTCCCTTCATGCGAAGCGCTTTTCCTCTCTGGTCACCGGTGACATCGACCGGCAATCGACACGAGCGAGATACTGTGCAGTTGAACCGGTCAGGCGGCCATAAGCAGTCCGCCATTCCCCGGCACCGGCCCAGTTTTCCGAATCCCTATTGACATGTTTCGGAAAGTCCGCATAGTTCCGTAAACGTTTACGGTGGCTGAAACAAGCCGGAAACGCAGGTTTGCGGGAGGAGAATGGTGATTTTGCGCGCAGTTCTGTGCGGGTGCGGAGCTATGGCCAAAGGTTGGCTCAAGGCGATCGCCGCGGACCGCGAACTCCAGTCGGCAATCCGGATCGTCGGGCTTGTCGACGTGAACCCCGAAGCGGCTCGTGCGCTCGCGGTGGAGTTCGAGATCGAAGACGCCGTTATCGGTTCGGACCTCGATCGCGTGTTGACGGAAGCGGCACCCGACATCCTCTTCGACATTGTCGTACCGACGGCGCGCCGCGACGTGGTCGCCACCGCGCTCAGGCATGGCTGTCACGTGCTGAGCGAAAAGCCGATGGCGGCCTCGCTCGAAGCCGGCCGCGAGCTGATCGAACTCGCCAGGAATGCGGGCAGGATCCATGCAATCGTACAGAACCGCCGCTTCATCTCCGGCATACGCCGCATCCGCCGCTTTATCGAAAGCGGCGCGATCGGCGATCTGACGGGCATCCATTGCGACTTCTTCATCGGCGCGCATTTCGGTGGTTTTCGCGAAGAGATGGAGCATGTGCTGCTTCTCGACATGGCGATCCACACCTTCGATGCCGCCCGGTTCATCGCCGACAAGACGCCGCTCGCCGTATATTGCCACGAAGAAAACCCGCAGGGCTCCTGGTACGCGCACGGCGCGGCCGCCACCGCGATATTCGAGCTTTCCGACAATGTGACCTTCACCTATCGCGGTTCCTGGTGTGCCGAAGGGGCCAATACGAGCTGGGAAAGCGAGTGGCGGATCATCGGCACCAAGGGCACGCTGCTCTGGGATGGCGCCGAGGCGCTGAGCGCCAACCGTGTCGCCGGCAGCGAGGGTTTCTTCCGGCCACTCGTACCGGTCGAAGTTCCCGAACCAGCCGATCCGCTTGAGACGCACGGACATGCCAGCGTCATCGCCGATTTCGTCGCTGCGGTCCGATCCGGCACCAAGCCGGAGACAGCGGGCGACGACAATATCAACAGCCTTGCCATGGTCTTTGCGGCGATCGAAAGCGCCCGCACCCGGCAACGCGTGACAATCTGAAGTGAGGCATCTGATGAGCAATCCAGCCAAATCCATCCGCGTCGGCACCATGATCAGCGCCACAAAGGGCGAAGCCGCGAAGCGCATAGGCGAGATCGCCGATCTTGGGTTCGAAAGCTTCGAACCCTTCTTCTGGCAGACCACCAACGGCCAGGATCTTGCCGAGCTCGGCAAGCGCTGCCGTGAGGCGATCGGCGACCGCGACATCACGATCTCGACGCTCGGCATGTTCGGCAATCCGCTGGAGGAGACCGACATCGACCTCCAGAGCCTGCAGGGCTGGAAGGACTGCATCGACAACGCTCACCATTTCGGCGCGACATGCGTTGCCGGCTTTACCGGACGCATCCGCAACCGGCCGCTGACCGACAGCCTGCCGCGCTACCGCAAGGTCTGGCGCGAGCTCGCCCAGCGCGCCGCCGACAAGGGCGTAAAGATCGCCTTCGAGAACTGCGCCATGGACGGCAACTGGGCAACCGGCGACTGGAACATCGCTCACAATCCGGACGCCTGGGAACTCATCTTCAACGAGACGCCGGACGATAACATCGGCCTGGAGTGGGAGCCTTGCCACCAGATGGTCTATCTGATCGATCCGCTGCCGCAGATCCGCAAATGGGCGCACAAGATCTTCCATGTGCACGGCAAGGACGCGACGATCCGCTGGGACGTCATCCGCGAGCACGGCATCTTCGGCAAGGAGAAGTTCGTCTTCATGCGCACGCCCGGGTTCGGCGACAGCAACTGGACCGACATCATCTCGGAACTCCGGCTCGCCGGCTGGTCCGGTTCGATCGACATCGAAGGCTGGCATGACCCGGTATATCGCGATGCGCTGGAAATGACGGGCCAGGTGCACGCTCTGAATTATCTGAAAGGCTGCCGCGGCGGCGACTTCGTCGCCGATCCGGCCTGAGACATGCCCGACGGCCGGCACGGGGGGCGCCGGCTGCGGAAAAACCCGAAAGAGGAGGAGTCCATGGGTATCCGTAAATTTGCAATGCTGGGCGCATTCGCCCTTGCCAGTGTTTCCCTGCCGGCGTTTTCGGCAAGCGCCGAGGACGTCACGATCAGCGTCTGGTCGCTCGACCGGGACATCCAGCCGGCGCCTAACTTGATAAAGGATTTCAACAAGCTGAACACCGGAATTAAAGTGGAATATCGGCAAATCCAGTTCGACGACGTGGTCAGCGAAGCAATGCGAGCCTATTCGACGGGGCAGGCGCCGGACATCATCGCTGTCGACAATCCCGAACACGCGCTCTTTGCGTCCCGCGGTGCATTTCTCGATCTGAGCGAGATGATCGCGAAGTCCTCGGTCGTCAAGCCGGAGAACTACTTCAAGGGGCCTCTCGCCTCGGTGACCTGGGATGGCAAATATTACGGCATTCCAAAGGCCACCAACACGATCGCCCTTTACTACAACAAGGACATGTTCAAGGCGCGGGGCCTGGACCCGAACAAGCCCCCGCAAACGTGGGACGAGCTCGTCGAGGCGGCGCGCAAGCTGACCGACCCGGCTCAGAACGTCTACGGCATCACCTTCTCAGCCAAAGCCAACGAGGAGGGGACATTCCAGTTCCTGCCCTGGGCGCAGATGGCCGGTGGCGGTTACGACAACATCAACGCCGAGGGCGCGGTCAAGGCGCTCGACGTCTGGAAAACGATCATCGACGAGAAGCTCGCCTCGCCGGACACGCTGACGCGTAGCCAATGGGACGCCACCGGTACTTTCAATTCCGGCAACGCGGCCATGGCGATCTCCGGCCCCTGGGAAATCGATCGCATGCTCGAGGAAGCGAAGTTCGATTGGGGCGTAGCGCTGCTGCCCGTACCGGAAGTCGGCGCCGAACGCTCTTCGGCCATGGGCGATTTCAACTGGGCGGTCTTCGCAAATACCGAGCATCCGGAAGAAGCCTTCAAGGTTCTCGAATATTTCGTTTCTCAGGACGACCGGATGTTCAAGGACTTCGGACAGCTGCCGCCGCGCTCCGACATCGCTATTCCGGCGACCGGCGAACCGAAAAAGGACGCGGCACTCCAGGTCTTCGTGGAACAGCTGAAATATGCGAAGCCCCGCGGCCCCCATCCCGCGTGGCCGAAGATCTCCAAAGCCATTCAGGACGCCATCCAGGCGGCGCTTACCGGGCAGATGAGTTCCAAGGAAGCGCTCGACCAGGCGGCCGAGAAGATAAAGGCGGTTCTCGGCTGATTGTCGCGACGATCCGCCCAGGATTTTCTCCCGAGAGAGGCGATCCCCGGCTTCGGCCGGGGTCGCCGCTGCACAGGCCGCGCGAGACTCGGCCCAAGGGACAGGTGATCGCCAATGAAAAGAATTCTATCGAGCATAACGGATGGCAGGGGCTTCGATATCGGTCTTGTGAGCTTGCCGCTCGCATTCCTGTTCATCCTCTCCGGGCTGCCGCTTGTCTACAATGTCGTGATGAGCTTCCAGGAAGTCGACATGTTCAGCCTCGGCAGCTTTACGCGGCCGTTCGTGGGCTTCAAGAATTATATCGACCTTTTCGCTCAACCCGAAACCTGGCCCATTCTCCTCAACACGGCCATCTTCGTGACCGCCTCGATCGCGGGACAGTTCCTCATAGGCTTCGGTCTCGCGCTCTTCTTCTGGGTCAATTTCCCCGGTGCGTCGTGGCTGCGCGGCCTCTTCCTCGTCTCCTGGGTCATGCCGGGCCTCGTTGTCGGCGCCATCTGGAACTGGATTCTCTCCGGCGATTTCGGCGTTCTCAATTTTCTGCTGCGGGAAACAGGCGTGATTTCCGGCAACATCTTCTGGCGTTCGGACCCGAGCTATTCGCTCTGGGCCGTGATCATCGCCAATATCTGGCTCGGCACCTCATTCAACATGATCCTGCTATCGGTCGGCCTGTCAGGTATTCCGAAGGACCTCTACGAGGCGGCCGAGCTCGACGGTGCCAATGCGTTCCAGCGCTTCTGGACGATCACTCTGCCGATGATGCGCTCGACGATCGGTGCCATTGTCGCGCTGGGGCTCATCTTCACTTTGCAGCAGTTCGATCTCTTCGCCGCCATCACGTCCGGAGGACCGAACAACACGTCCAACGTCACGCAATACTGGGCCTGGGACCTTTCCTTCCGTCAGTATGATTTCGCCAAGGGCGCGACGATTTCGGTCATCATGATCGTCTTCGTGATGTTCGCCTCCGTCGTCTATGTCCGCTCGACGCGTCATGAGGTCAGAGGATGAGTGACACTTTCCGCAACCGGTTGATGCTGGCTGTCGCGCTCGTGCTCGCCGCCATCTATCTCTTCCCGCTCTACTGGATGTACATCACCGCCCTGAAGACCGGCTCGGCGATGTTTGCCACCCCGCCGAAATTCTGGCCGAGCGAGCCGCAATGGAGCATCTACGCCTTCGTCTGGGAGAGCCGCAACATGGCGCGGTATCTCTGGAATTCGCTCGTCATCGCTTTCGGCTCGGTGGCGCTGATCGCCGTGCTCGGCGTCGGCTGTGCCTATGTGCTCGCGCGCTATCGCAACGTCTGGGTGGACATCGGCCTGTTCCTCATCCTGATGCTGCAGGTGTTGCCCGCTTCCCTGATGGTGACGCCGATTTTCGTCGGCTTCTCGCAAGTGGGCCTCCTCGATACGCCGCGTCTTGCCGTGATCCTGGCGATCGCTGCCAAAAGCATGCCCTTCTTCGTGGTTCTCGTCCGCGCAACCTTCATGAGCGTGCCGATGGAGCTCGAAGAGGCAGCGCTCGTCGACGGCAATTCGCGCATCGGCGCCTTCTTCAACATCGTGCTGCCGCTCGCCCGCAACGGCATTCTCGTCAGCGCGATCCTGATCTTCATGCAGGCCTTCGGCGAATTCGTCTATTCGAAATCGATGATCCAGGCCGTCGAGCTGCAGCCCGCAAGCGTTGGCCTCAACACCTTCATGGGCCCGAACACCAATGAATGGAACAATATCATGGCCTATGCCACGATCTATGTGACGCCCATCCTTGCCGCTTTCATCCTCTTGCAGCGCCGCATCGTTTCCGGCCTCACTTCAGGAGCCCTCAAATGACCCTTCAGATCGAGCTCAACGGCGTCAACAAGTTCTACGGTTCCTACCACGCACTCAAGGACATCGATCTCGCGATAGAGGAGGGGACGTTCGTCGCCCTTGTCGGACCTTCCGGCTGCGGCAAGTCCACGCTCCTGCGGTCATTGGCCGGGCTCGAGAAGATCTCGGCCGGTGAGATGAAGATCGCGGGGGCGCGGATGAACGACGTTCCGCCGCGCAAGCGCGACGTCGCAATGGTCTTCCAGTCCTATGCGCTCTACCCCCATATGACGGTGGAGGAGAACCTGACCTACAGCCTGCGCATACGCGGCGTGAAAAAGGCCGACGCATTGAAGGCGGCGGCCGAGGTGGCGACGACCACCGGCCTTTCCCATCTCATGAAGCGCTATCCTCGCGAACTTTCGGGCGGGCAACGCCAGCGGGTCGCGATGAGCCGCGCCATCATCCGTCATCCCAAGGCATTCCTCTTCGACGAGCCCTTGTCCAATCTCGATGCCGCGCTGCGCGTGCATATGCGCAAGGAGATCCGGGCGCTGCATGACCGGCTGGGGGCGACCTCAGTCTATGTGACGCACGATCAGATCGAGGCAATGACCATGGCGGACCATGTCGTCGTCATGCGCGACGGCGTGATCGAGCAGCAGGGCCGCCCGCTCGATCTTTACGACAGGCCGGCCAACCGCTTCGTTGCCGGGTTCATCGGCTCGCCGGCGATGAACTTCATCCCCGCGGTCGTGCAGGACGACGGCGGCCACCTGGCTCTGGACCTCGGCGCAACAAAAGCGAGGCTCTCGCTCATCGACCCGGTATCGCCGGGGGCGTCGGTCACCGTCGGCATTCGGCCCGAACACATCCGCATCGTCGGCGCGGGGCAGGGTGCCTTCGACATTCCCGTCGGCGTCGTGGAGTCGACCGGCTCGGCCACCTACATAACTTCGGCGACCCAGCCGGAACTCATGGTCGTGGAGACCGGACGCTCCGCTGCATCGGGCGGGGAGCTTATCGGTCTGGCGATAGACCCGAAGCAATTGCATCTCTTCGATGCGGAAACGGGCAAGCGCCTCGAACCCAGAAGAGCGCAATTGGACGCCCAAATTACGCCTCGCGCCGCCCCTCATCCCGCTGCCGCGACCTTCGCCCCGTCTTGACGGGGAGAAGGGGCAAGCGGCTGCGTCACAATCCTCTCAGCGGGTCGCAAGTGAGGCGGAGGGTCCGCGAGTCCCCGCCCCGCCTGCGGGGAGAAGGTGGCCGGCAGGCCGGATGAGGGGCCATCGCGTCGCTAACTCTCCCGCCCCTTCAGATCCATGATCAACCGCTCCTGACCGACGCGGATCACATGCTCCATCGCGCTGCGTGCGCCTTCCTCGTCGCGGCGCCGGATTTCCTCGACGATGCGGATATGCGCGATCGCGACGCGGTCGATCTCCGTTTCATCGGCTGTCGGGCTGGTAAGCTGAAAAACGCCCATCAGCGCCGCCTCGATCAGGCTGCCGACCGTTCGCATGAACGGATTGAGCGAAGCCTCCAGGAGGCGGAGGTGAAATTCGAGATCGGCGAGCGCCAACGTGTGGGGGCTGTGGCCGGCATCGCCCATCGCGACGGCAAGCCGCATCATCCGGGCGATGTCCGCGTCGCTGGCACGGCGTGCTGCCAGTGCCGCCGCATAGGGTTCGAGGGCCAGCCGCACCTCGCTCACATGACGCAGGAAATCCTCGTCGACACCGGCACCGAAATGCCAGGTGAGCACATCGCTGTCGAAGAGGTTCCAGTGAGTCCGGGGCAGCACCCGGGTGCCGATGCGGGCGCGGGCGACGACAAGGCCTTTGGCGGCGAGCGTCTTCATCGCTTCGCGCAGCACGGTGCGCGATACGTTGAAGCGCGCAGCGAGATCGGTGTCGCCGGGTAGCGTGTCGCCGACGGAAAACTCGCCGCTGACCACCGCCTGGCCGAGTTCGTCGACGACGAGCCTGTGGCTCGTGCGTTTGCCCCGTTGGCTACCGAAGATTCCCGGCATGGCGCGCGGACCCCGCGGCTACGCCCGCTGCCGTTCGGGGCGCGACAGGTGGATGATCCCCTTCTGCAGCAGGATGAAGGCAAAGAGCAGGAGTCCGATCAGGATCTTCGTCCACCAGCTCGAAAGCGTGCCGTCGAACGTGATGTATGTCTGGATGAGACCCTGGATGAGGATGCCGACCAGCGTTCCGGCAACGAAGCCGGATCCGCCGGTGAGCAGCGTCCCGCCGATAACGACGGCGGTGATTGCGTCCAGCTCGACACCGACGGCCGCCAGCGAGTATCCGGCGGAGGTATAGAGTGAGAAGACGATCCCCGACAGGCCGGCCAGCAACCCGGACAGCGCGTAGATACGGATCGTGGTGGCAGCGACCGGAACGCCCATGAGCTTCGCCGTCGCCGTGCCGCCGCCGAGCGCGTAGATATTCGTGCCGAAGCGGGTGCGGTGGGCGATGAGAATGCCGACCGCGAAGACGAACAGCATCAGGCCGCCTATGAGGGTGATGCGCCCGCCGCCGGGCAACTTGAAATAGAGGCTCTTCAAGGTCGTGTAGAAGGGATGCTTGATCGGAATGGAGTCGATCGACAGTACGAAAGCCATGCCGCGGGCGAGAAACATGCCGGCGAGCGTAACGATGAATGCCGGCATTTCGAGATAATGGATGATCGCGCCCATCAGCGCTCCGAACAGCGTCGTGATGGCCAGCAGCAACGCGAAGGCGACGAGCGGATGCATGCCGCCTTGCTCCAGTACGACGGCCAGAAAGACACCGGCAAATGCGATCACAGCGCCGATCGACAGATCGATGCCGCCCGAAAGGATGACGAAGGTCATGCCGACGGCGGCGATGCCGAGGAAGGCATTATCGGTCAGAAGGTTTCCGATCACGCGGGTCGAAAGCATGTTCGGATACTGCGCGACGCAGAGCGCGTAACTTAAGACAAAGATCAAGATCGTTGCCGTAAGTGGAAGATATTTCTGCTTCATTTCGCTTCTCGCTCGGTCGGCTTGCCGGCTGCCTTCGGGATACTCAGAAACGAGACCCCCGTGCGGAAGCGCGGTGACTGGAGCACCAGGATGAAGATGATGATCGCTGCCTTGATGATGAGGTTGAACTCGGGCGGGAAGCCGGACAGGAGAATGCCGGTATTGATCGCCTGGATGATGACGGCGCCCAGCACAGACGCCGCAATGCTGAAGCGGCCGCCGAGCAGCGACGTGCCGCCGACGACCACCGCAAGGATGGCGTCGAGTTCCAGCCAGAGCCCGGCATTGTTGGCATCGGCACCGCGGATGTCGGCGGCGGCGATGATGCCGGCGATCGCGGCGCAAAGGCCCGAGAGCACGTAAGCGGCCACCAGGAGGACGGGCGTGAGCACGCCCGAGAGCGTGCTTGCCTGGCGGTTGATGCCGATCGCCTCGACAAGCATGCCGAGTGCCGTCCGTCGAACGAGGAGCGCAACGAGCAGGCCGAAAACCAGCCAGATGACGATCGGCATGGGCAGACCCGCAAAGGAACCGCTACCGATGAAGATCAGGCCGGGGTGGTTGAAAGTGAGAATAGTCCCCTCGGTGATGAGTTGGGCTATACCGCGCCCAGCCACCATCAACACGAGTGTCGCGATGATCGGTTGGATGTCGAGGAAGGCGACCAGAACCCCGTTCCAGATGCCGCAGATGATGCCTACCGCGAGCGTCGCGAGCAGGGTCTCTGCAAGCGAATGCCCGGACGTGATCAGCGAGGCGGCAACCGCGCCGCAGATCGCCATCACAGCGCCGACGGAAAGATCGATCCCCTTGGTGGCGATGACCACGGTCATTCCGATCGCCAGAAGAACGACGGGCGCGCCGCGGTTGAGGATGTCGATCATGCTTCCATACAGCCGGCCATTTTGGATCTGCAGGTTTAGAAAACCGGGAAAGACAATTGAAATCGCTATGACAATTGCCGTCAATGCGATGAGCTGCGGCAGCAGGCGGCCGGCATAGGTCCGCATGATCGGAATCAAGACGCTTCCCTCCCGTTGGTCGCGGCGATCGCTTCGACGATCCGATGTGCGGTCAATTGAGCGCCATCGAGTTCGGCGACGTGGGCGTGGTCGCGAAGGACGACCACCCGCGTGCTGTAGGCGACGAGTTCTTCTATTTCCGAGGAGATGACGATGAGCGACATGCCCTTCTCGCGCAGGCTTTCGATGAGCCTGATGATTTCCGCATGCGCCCCGACGTCGATGCCACGCGTCGGCTCGTCGAGGATGAGCAGTTCCGGTTCGGTCGCGAGCCAGCGCGCCAGAATGGCCTTTTGCTGATTGCCGCCGGAAAGCAGCCTGATCGGTTTCTCGCGATCCGCGGTGCGGATATCGAGTGCCCGGATGTAGTGGTCCGCGAGACGATTCTGCTCCGCGCGCGGGATCGGGCGGGTCCAGCCGCGCCTTGCCTGAAGGGCGAGCACGATGTTCTCGCGCACGGACAGATCGCCGACGATGCCCGCGGTCTTGCGGTCCTCCGGGCAGAAGCCGAACTTCTGCCGGATTGCGGCACGCGGCGAGGAAAGATCGACCGTCCGGCCTTCGATCTCGGCGGTACCGCTATCGGCACGGTGGGCGCCGAAGAGGATTTCTGCGGTTTCCGTCCGCCCCGAGCCGAGCAGGCCCGCCATGCCGACGACTTCGCCGGCGCGGACATCGAGATCGAAGGGGTCGATCTTTCCGCGGCGGCCAAAGTTTCGAAAGCGGTAGCGTGGCTCACCCGCGACCGCGTCGGAATGGGCGGAATGGATCTCCGTCGCCAGTTCCCGACCGATCATCATTGCGATCAGCTCGCGCCGATCGAGATCGGCCGCATTGCGCGTGCCGACCAACTGCCCGTTCCGCAGAACGGTGATGCGATCGGAGATGGCGTAGACCTGCTCGAGGAAGTGGGTGATGAAGATGATGCCGAGCCCGCGTCCCTTGAGGCGCCGTACGATGCGGAAGAGCATCTCCACCTCGTGTGCGTCGAGGCTCGCGGTCGGCTCGTCCAGGATCAGAACCTTGCCGGAAAGATCCACGGCCCGGGCGATGGCCACGACCTGCTGTATCGCTACGGAATAGCTCGCAAGATCACGGGTGACGTCGATGTCCAGTTCGTATTCCGCGAGCAGTTCCCGCGCCTTGCGGTTCATGGTGCGCGTGTCCACCATGCCGAAGCGGCGGGGCTGCCGTCCGAGAAAGAGGTTCTCGGCAACAGTGAGGTTCCCCAGCAGGTTGACCTCCTGGTAAACGGTCCCGATGCCCAGCCTCTGGGCATCGAACGTGTCGCGCGGGTCGGCCTCGGTTCCGTCGAGCAGCATGCTGCCGCCATCCCGGCGATAGGCGCCGGTCAGGCATTTGATGAGCGTCGACTTGCCGGCGCCGTTCTCCCCGAGGAGCGCGTGAACCTCGCCGCGCCGCAGATGAAAATCCACCTTGTCCAGCGCCTTCGTGCCGGGAAAGCCCTTTTCGATCCTTGTGGCCGAAAGGATATTGTCGCTGCTGGTCTGCATGGCTGCCGTCTCTGGAATGCCGCCTGACGAACGAGCGGGCGTCCGTTCGATGGGAATGGCCCGCGGCGGCTGCCGCGGGTTCTAGCTCAGTGCGCTCGGCCCGATAATCGGTGCCGATTTTTCGGGCCGAGCACTGGCGGGATCAGTAGCCGAGGCCCTTCTTTTCTTCGTAGACCTTCATCGGATCATCGGCCTGCGTGTAGAGCTTCGATTCCGTCTGGATCCATTTCGGAGGCTCTTTGCCGTCCTTGAGGAAGGCGGCAAGCGCGTCGAAGGCGGGGCCTGCCATGTTCGGCGTGAGCTCGACCGTCGCATTGGCTTCGCCGGCAGCCATCGCCTGGAAGATATCCGGAACAGCGTCGATCGAGACGACGAGGATGTCCTTGCCGGGCTTCAGACCGGCTTCCTTGATCGCCTGAATCGCGCCCACCGCCATGTCGTCGTTATGGGCGTAGAGCGCACAGATGTTCTTGCCACCGTCCTCGGCCTTCAGGAAGCTTTCCATCACTTCCTTGCCCTTGGTCCGGGTGAAGTCGCCGGTCTGGCTGCGGACAATCTTCAGGTTGTCGTTGCCGGAAAGCGCCTGCTCGAATCCCTTCTTGCGGTCGATCGCCGGCGAGGAGCCGGTGGTGCCCTGAAGTTCGACGACGTTGCACGGCTTGCCCGCGACGGTATCGACAAGCCATTTGCCGGCCACGCTGCCTTCGTGGACGAGATCGGAGGTGACCGCCGTCAGGTAGAGATCGTCGGAGGCGTCGACGGTCCGATCGAGCAGGATGACCGGGATCTCCGCGTCCTTGGCCTCCGCCAGGACTTCATCCCAGCCGGTGGCGACGACCGGAGCGAGAAGGATGGCATTCACCCCTTGCGCGATGAAAGAACGGATCGCCTTGATCTGGTTTTCCTGCTTCTGCTGCGCGTCGGCGAATTTGAGGTCGATGCCGCGCTCTTCCGCCTGCTGCTTCGTCAGCGTCGTTTCGGCTGCACGCCAGCCGGATTCCGATCCGATCTGAGAAAAGCCGACGACCAGTTCGGCGGCCGAAGCGCTGCCGAAAGTGCAGGCAGCAAGGATCGTTGCACTCGCAAGTGCCTTCACGATTTTCATGATTTCCTCCCAAAGAAAGCTGCTCTTCCATGCAGCTGATCGAGAAAAAATCATACTATATTACTTTTGTAAACTCACTTTTGCTGACGACGGGACGCGTCGGTGGATTCGCCCACAGATCGTGCAGTGCGCGAGACCGGAAGAGCATGCCGGCGCGCGGTCAAAGGACCGCTAACGTGCGGTTCGGAATGGTCCCGCGGTAGAGTTCGTGGATTCGCAGTTTGTTTTCCAGCGCGATGATGATCTCTTCGCTGAAGTCCACACCGCAGAGCGCTGCAATCTCGGGAAGACCGCCCGGCGTGAAGACATTGGCTTCCAGCACCTTGTCACCGACTATATCGAGCCCGACCAGGAACATGCCGTCTTCGATGAGCTTGGGGCGAAGCCGTTCCGCGATCTCGAGGATCTGAGGCGTAACGGTCGCGGCTTCCGGCTTGCCGCTCACATGCATGTTCGAGCGGACGTCGCCCTCGGCAGGAACGCGCCGGAAGGCGGCGTAGACGCCGTCGCGCTCGAGCGGCCTGCCATTCAACAGGAACAGACGAATGTCGCCGGCGACCGCGTCGGGAATGTAGTTCTGCGCGATCAGGTAGCCGCCGCCGCTGGCGACCTCGAAGATCTGGTTGAGATTGGCTTCGTCCTTGGAGTTGATCTTGAAGACGTTCTTGCCGCCGGAGCCTTGCAAGGGTTTCAGGATAGCCCCGCCCGGGTGATCCTCGATGAAGCTGCGGATTTCCTCGATGCTTCTCGAGATCAGGCTGGTTGGCCGGATGATCTCGGGGAATTCCTGAAAATAGAGCTTGTTCTGCGCGAGCGACAACCCGTCCGGGTCGTTTACGACCAGAATGCCGCGCGCGGCGGCGAGCCGCCCGAAATTCGTGCCGACATAGACTGCCCAGGGCCGCGTGTCCGCGTCTTCGGAAGGGTCGTTCCGCAGGAAAAGCACCTGAACCTCACGCAAATCGAGCGTGGTGATCTGCGCCTGCTCTCCCTTGAGCGCTGTGAGCAGCGTCTCCGGCTTCTTCGGCTTCGTGCCTTTCAGCGTCGTTGCGCGGATCAGGAGGCTGTCGTCGGGGCGCAGCACGAAATCGCCCGGCGTGACGTAGCAGACCTCGTGACCGCGTGCGAGCGCCGCGAGCGCCAGCCATGTCGTCGTGTAATAGGGGGCTTCGCCTTCGATGGAGTTGACGAAAAAAGCGATGCGCATGTGAGCCGCTCCTATTGCCGCAGCATATCGAGTGGAGCCATCCGCTCGCGCGCTCTGGCAAGCCGCGACGGCGCTTCCGGACCATCCAGAAACATGGGTCGAACCGAAGGACCGCCGAGCAGACCACGGGCATGAAGTTCCTGCATGACGGCAAAATGGGAGGCGGCGATCTTGCCCATCCAGAAGGGCTCAAGCGCGCCCCCGGCTGCGAGATGATCGAGGAGTTCCAGAAGGCCCCGCAGGTAGATCGCGTCCTTGACGAGGCCACCGCCGCGATATACCCGCAGAACGACGTTGAAGGCGTCCGCCCTCTGGAATCCGTGTTCCTTGACGAGCAGGCGGTACACCTCCGGCAAGGACGCGCCATCGATCATCGCGGCGCAGGCGAGCACACGGGCGGCGAGAAGACGCAGCCGCTCGCCGGTCATTCCCCCCGAAAGATATTCCGCGAAGACCGCAAGGCCCTCCTGCATTCCTTCATACCCGGCAAGACCGGAGCGAAACAGGCGAAGCCCCTGCGCCGATCCATTGAAATAGGTCAGGAGGTGAACGCCGATTTCGTGGCTGAGGATCGGATCGACACGACCGGGCTCCATGACCGTGCTGCGCGCGATCAAAAGCCGCCTTCCCGAAACCAGCAACCCGGCGGGAAGATCGTCCCGCACCTCCACGAGCGCTTCGAAGCCCGCATACTGCCGGGCATATGCGGCGATCATCTCGCCCGCCCGCATTTCGACGAAACGGCTGTCGGCACCGCGTTCGGCGGGTGCTTGCGGGTGCGCGGCGATTTTCCGGGTGCGGGCGAGGATCTCTTCGGCCGCGCGCAGGAGGTCCGGCTCGACCGGACCGTACAGTGCACGGCCGAACTCGATGAACTTCTTCGTTTCACGGGCGGAGAGCATCGTCAGCTGCAGATCGACTTCCTGCTGCTTTTCACGGTAGAGTTGATAGAGCACCGGGTCTTCGAGGTGATCGAAGGGGATCGAGAACAGCGTCTTCTTTGCGGCTTCGATCTCGATGATCAAAGGCCGGTAGAGGAAACGCGGCGCGCGCGCGAAATCGCTCGCCGCGAATTCGCTCCAGGCGGCTTCCGCGTTTATCGGCGTGACGGCGAGAAGAAAATCGAAGCTCGAGGCGACTTCGTCGACGCTGCGGTCGGTGCGCTCCACGGCATCGATGAATGCCTTTCTGCCGAGGGCGCGATGGGTCGGGAATTCGAGGCTGCGCGTCGACCGGGCGAAGGCGGCGAACGCGTGCAGGGCGGCATCGAAGATGCTCGCGATCAGCCGCTCGCGCACTTCCGGGAAGATGCGGCCGGAATTGCGCTGCCGGTAGACCGGAGCGAAACGAACCCGCATCGAGGGGAATGGCAGCTCGAGCGTCTCTCCCTCCAGTGCGGAATCCTGCGGCTGCTCACGGAGCTCGACCCGCGGCGTTCGGAACTTCGCGGGGATCGCTTCGACGGCTTCGACGAAGGCCATTGCTGCGGCTCGGATATCTCCCTCGGCGCCCGCCATCACTTCGACCTTGAAGGGCGGCAGCAAAGGCGCATGGTCGGTCAGGAGCTCATCCTGCGCGAGTTCGTCCATTTCGAGCACCATGAAGGCGCCGAAGCGACGCTCGAGCAGTTTTCCGATTGCGGCAACGATAGGTTTCGCCGTGGCAGCATCCGGCGCGAGCAGGTGGGAGGCGTTCGCGCGGACCACTTCGCGCGCAACGGGTGCCTCGTCGCTGCCGGCCAAGTGCACGCAGAGAAAGGGCAGGGCGCGGTCGATGTGGAGGCGTCCGCCGCCTTCGAACTCCTTGCGCACGGCCCTGCCTGCCTCGATTGCGGCCAGCGCCTCCGCCAGCCAATCGGGAGGATCGACCCCCGCCTCGATGGGTATGCGCGCAAGCTTCATCGACCCTGCTCCAAAGCGTCGTTGAGTGCCGGCAGCGTCGAGGCGAGCAATCTTCTGAGCGCTGCGAGCACTTCGGGGCGCGGCTCGCCCGTCCATTCCTCCATGAAGACCTTCTTGAATTCGACCGCGATGGCACAGCCCGTGTCGGGGAAGTGCTCATGGATGAAGCGCGTCTGTTCGCCCCGCCCCTGAAAGGCGATGTTTTCGCGCACGTCCAGTGGTCGGCCGGGAAAATCGAAGGAGCGAAGCGCCGCCATGAAGCTGTCGACCACGTGCGCCCATTTTCGGCGGTCCATCGAGATTGTGCCGATATTGATGTCCGGCGCATCGGTCGAAAGCGTCGGCTCCGCTTCCGGTCCGGCACGGCGATGATTGTAGCTGTGAACGTCGATGACGACAAAGCGTCCGTGGCAACGTTCGATACCGGCCAGGAACGATGTCAGCATCGCATAATACTCGTCGTGCATGGAAAGGGATGCATCGACGAGGGCCTGCGGCGGTTCTTCCGCCCACACGTCCAGGCCCCAGGCCTGTTCCGGCCGCAGGTAGACTGCGCCGCCGCGGGGACGATTGATGTCCACCTCGAACCGCGAACGATGGACGATGATCCGATTGGCGAAGTCGCGGATCAGGAATTCGGTGAAGGGATCCTCCTCCCGCAGACGTTCTTCTTCGGAAATCGCGAACATGCGCCGCACCGCGGCACGCGTGGCATGGCCGTCGTGAATGGCGGTCGCGACGACGGGCGTATCGCCACGGTGCTGGGTCCACCAGGCGGATGTGGCGGATGGCGTCAGATCCAGCAACTGTTCAGAGGCAAGATTCATGTCCGTCGCTTCCGCGGGCGCGTTCACGGATTAAAATTCCGGATCGCGATTTCGGTTCCAGGCGCCTCAGGCACGATTGATCGTCGGAAGGAGGAGTTCCACTTCGCGCTGCATCTGCGGCGACAGCGTCTCGATGTTCGTCCTCCAGAAGTCTTCCGCCTCCTTGGGCTCGTTCTCCCAATTCCTGACCGATGTCTGGTTATCGTCGATGACCACCCGGCGATGGCCGCCGAGACGCAGGTACTCGGTCGCAAGTTTACGCGCGTTCGTCAGTTCCATGGCTCTACTCCAGGTCTTGAGTTTCGCGACGCCAGCCGGCTGCCACATATGCGAAAACGCTCCGGGCTTCTGGACGTTCCCGGTCCATTGCGACTTTGATCCTGCTCCCGATTCTACCGGTCCGGAGGCAAAATCCGGTTTGACGCCAACGACTAAGCCATCAGTCTCATGACGTCAGAAGCCGGTAGGCCAGATAGGCGACGGCGAAACTTGCAGCAAAGCCGAGCGCCACGAGGAACCCGTTTCGGAGCAACAGGAGCGAGCCCTTCATGAACGGATAACGCCTGACGCGATGGCATCCTTCGCGTCAGGCGTCTTTCGTCAAAGGCGCCGCAGAAAAATCTTATCTGTCGTCCGATGCGTTCCTCATGCCGCCTCGAGGCCGACTTTCTTGGGCTCGCCTTGCGGGGTGGGGGCGGTCTGCCTCAGGACACCCGGAAGGTTCTGGTAAATGTCGAGATAATCGCGTGTCATCCGTTCGGTAGTGAACCGTCTCTCGAAGCTTTCGCGAACCTTACGCCTGTCGAGTTCCAGCACCCGTTCGAGGCTTTCGATCGCTTCGTCGACCGTGTCGACCAGGATCCCCGACACACCGTCGTCGATCACCTCCGGCGCCGAGCCATAGCGGAAGGCAAGCACCGGAGTGCCGCAGGCCATCGCCTCGATCATCACGAGGCCGAACGGTTCCGGCCAGTTTATCGGAAAAAGGAGTGCTGCCGCATTGCCGAGGAAGTCCGCCTTCTGGTTTTCGTCTATCTCGCCGATGTATTCGACGTTGGAATGGCTTGCGACGAGAGGTTCGACGACTGCTTCCCAATAGGCGCGATCCTGGGCGTCGATCTTCGCAGCGATCTTCAGAGGCATGCCGGTCCGTGCGGCGATTTCGATCGCGCGGTCGGGACCCTTCTCCGGTGCAATGCGCCCGAGGAATGCCAGATACGCGTCAGATCGTCTTTCCCGCAGCGCCAACACCGTCGGGTCCAGTCCATGCAGCACAGTGCCCCTCCAGTTGACCGGCGGCATCGGCGCTCGCTGGTGCTGCGAGATCGAAACCAGGGGGATATCGGGGAAGGCGAGATAGAAGGGTTGCAGATCGGGCAGATCGAGGCGTGTATGAAGTGTCGTCACCGTCCTGTCGGCGAAATCTCTGATCAGGGGGAAATGCAGGAATTCGATATGGAAATGCAGAACGTCGAACTGAGGCGCGCGGCGGCGGACCTCTTCCAGCATTGCGATGTGATGGGGAAGGAAATCTTGAACTTTCGCATTGAGCCTGAGCGCGACATCGCAACAGGGCACCAGCTCGGCACTTGTAAGCGAATCGCCGCTGGCAAAAAGGGTCACGTCATGGCCCAGCCTTACGAGTTCTTCGGTCAGGCAATGGACGATTCGCTCCGTGCCTCCGTAAAGCTTCGGCGGGACGCGTTCTGCAAGGGGTGCGATCTGCGCAATTTTCATCGCTCAACTCCTGATATCGAGGGGCGTCGGCAGGACGTACCTCGGCGATAAAAAGGATGTTCTCACCCCTGCACAATTGTCGGAGAGCCGCTCTTGTTCCGGAGTGCCGGCTGTGTTTGCAGAGTTGGACCGCGCGCACGCACCTGCGGCTGCATGGCCGTCCGCCTTACAGCCGCAGGGAAGCTGTGCGCGCCACTTCTGGTAGCGATGGCGTGACGATAATAACCAGGGGTTTTATGATGATGTCGACCAGTGAAGAGACCTGAGAACCCATGACCGCAGCTTACGCCGGCCTCTTCCTCGTCGCCTTCGGGGCAGCCACCGTCCTGCCGTTCCAGTCCGAGCCGTTGCTGGTGGGGCTGCTCGCTTCAGGCAAGTTTTCGCTCGTGGCACTTATCGTCGTGGCTAGCCTCGGCAATATCCTCGGAGCCGTATGCAATTGGTTCCTCGGGAGGTTCATCGATCGTTTTCACGACAGACCATGGTTCCCGGTGAAGGAGGCGTCGCTTGAAAGGGCAGGCGGATGGTACCGGCGTTACGGCCGCTGGACCCTGCTTCTCTCCTGGATGCCCGTTTTCGGCGACGCCTTCACCGTGATCGCCGGCGTCTTGCGCGAGCCGCTCTGGTCCTTCCTGATCCTCGTCGCCATCGCCAAGACGGGCCGATACGTCTTCCTTGCCGCGGCCACTCTCGGCGCCAAAGCCGTTCTCGGTTTCTGAGGCGCTCGCATTTGCTATATCCGGACGCCTCTCAGTCTCAGTGAATTGGCGATTACGCTGACCGACGAAAGGGCCATTGCCGCCGCTGCGATGATCGGTGAGAGCAGGAGGCCGAAGCTAGGATAGAGAATGCCTGCGGCGACGGGGACTCCCGCAGCGTTGTATATGAAGGCGAAAAACAGGTTCTGGCGGATGTTCTTCATCGTCGCATGGCTTAACTGCCGTGCCCGGGCGATTCCCTGAAGGTCGCCTTTGATCAGGGTCACGCCGGCGCTCTCGATTGCCACGTCCGTACCGGTCCCCATGGCAATGCCGACATCGGCCGCGGCGAGCGCGGGGGCGTCATTGACACCGTCTCCAGCCATGGCGACGATACGTCCGTGCTGGCGCAGGCGCGCGACGATTTCGCTTTTGTGATCCGGAAGCACTTCGGCCTCGACTTCTTCGATCCCGAGTTTGCGTGCGACGGCTTTGGCGGTGGTCTTGTTGTCCCCGGTGAGCATGACGACACGGATGCCCTCATTGATCAATGTTCGCATGGCATCGGGGGTTGTCGCCTTGATGGGATCGGAAATCGCGAAGAGACCGCCCGCGCGGCCGTCGATGGCCACGAAAATGACGGTTGCTCCTTCGCCGCGAAGACGTTCGGCTTCTTCCGCAAGGGCTGACACATCGACGCTTTCTTCTTCCATGATCCGGTGGCTGCCGATGATCAGCTTCCGGCCATCGACCGAACCCGTGACGCCTTTGCCGACCGGGCTGTCGAAATCCTCCGCCTTGCCGAAGGTTAGACCGCGCGCCGCCGCGGCGTCGACGATTGCGTCTGCCAGCGGGTGCTCACTCCCCCTTTCGAGGCTTGCGGCCAATTGGAGAAGCTCATTCTCGCCCAGCCCTTCGGTCGCGACGATCGACGTCACCCTGGGCTTGCCCTCGGTGAGCGTTCCTGTCTTGTCGACCACCAGCGTATCTACTTTCTCGAACCGCTCCAGTGCCTCGGCATTCTTTATAAGCACGCCCAAACGCGCGCCGCGCCCTACGCCGACCATGATCGACATCGGTGTGGCGAGACCGAGGGCGCAGGGGCAGGCGATGATGAGCACCGCGACAGCAGCGACAAGGCCGTGAATGAATCGCGGCTCCGGTCCGAGCCACATCCAGGTGGCGAAGGCGGCGACGGCGGTCGCGATGACGGCGGGAACGAACCAGCCGGAGACCTCGTCGGCCAGACGCTGGATAGGGGCGCGCGAGCGCTGCGCTTCGCCTACCATCCGCACGATCCGCGACAGCATGGTATCGCGTCCCACCTTGCCCGCCTCCATGACGAAGCCACCCGTCTTGTTCACGGTGCCGCCTATAAGGTGATCGCCGGCTTCCTTGGTGACCGGCATGGATTCGCCGGTGATCATCGACTCGTCCACCGAACTGCGGCCTTCGATGAGCTTGCCGTCTACAGGCACTTTCTCGCCCGGCCGCACGCGCAGCCAGTCACCGACGGCCACGGTTTCCAGGGGTACGTCCACTTCGTTACCCTCACCTTCGATGCGGCGAGCGGTCTTGGGCGCAAGGTCGAGCAACGCTCTTATGGCGCCGCCCGTCTGTTCGCGGGCGCGCAGCTCCAGAACCTGGCCGAGCAGGACCAGCACCGTAATCACGGCAGCCGCTTCGAAATAGACCGCAACCGCTCCGCCGTCGGAACGGTACGTTGCCGGAAACTGGCCCGGCGCTGCTGTTGCGACGACGCTGTAGACCCAGGCAGCTCCAGTGCCCATGGCGATCAGCGTGAACATGTTCAGGTGCCGCGCTATGATGGACCGCCATGCCCTTTCGAAGAACGGCCAGCCACCCCACAGGACCACCGGCGTGGCAAGGACGAGCTGCAGCCAATTCGACATTTGCGGCGTGAGGAGCATGTGTAGATCGACGAGATGGCCGCCCATCTCCAGTATCAGCACAGGCATTGCCAGGACGAGACTGATCCAGAACCGCCGACGCATGTCGGCGAGTTCCGGGCTCGGTCCTGTTTCATTAGTCGCGATTTCCCGCTCCAGCGCCATGCCGCAGATCGGGCAGTTCCCGGGGCCGACCTGTCTTACCTGCGGATGCATGGGGCAGGTGTAGATCGCGTCCTCTGCCTGAGCGGCGACCGCGCGCTTTTGCGTGCGGGCCTGGTTCTCGCCTTGCGCATTATGGCGGTGATGGTGGTGTCGATCCCCATGATCTTTTTGATCTGCCATCGAAGTCTCCATTCCGAGTTGGACGCTATTTCAGCGACGCGACGCCGAAGCGGGGATTGACCTCGGTATTCACCCGGGCGGACCCGTTCGCGATTTCTTCGATGATCGGGCAGTCCGGCCGATCGTCGCCGTGACAATGGCCCGCGAGATGCTTGAGCGTCCGCGTCATTTCCTGGATGGCGGCTATCTTGCGTTCCAGTTCCGCGATGTGTTCCAGGGCGACCGCCTTGACGTCGGAACTCGCCCTGGACCGATCGCGCCAGAGGGCAAGCAGTTCCTTGATCTGCTCCACCGAAAACCCCAGATCGCGTGCCCGGCGCACGAAGCGAAGCGTATGGACGTCGTTGTCGCCGTAAGTCCGATAGCTGGACGCGGTTCGAAGGGCGGGACTGATAAGCCCGATCTGTTCGTAGTAGCGGATCATTTTGGAGGAGACGCCGCTGGCCTTGGAGGCTTCGCCGATATTCATGTGTTTCTCCTTTTCTGCGGGCGTGGCTTACGGCCGGCCGGTCGCCCTCGCACCTGCGCCTTCATGCCGGGTTGACCGATTTCAGCCGCAAAGCATTGCCGAGGACGAAAACGCTCGACATCGCCATGGCCGCTGCCGCGAAAATCGGCGAAAGCAGGATGCCATTCACCGGGTAAAGCACGCCGGCTGCGACCGGTATGAGACTGACGTTGTAGGCGAATGCCCAGAACAGATTCTGTTTGATGTTCAGGATCGTCGCCTTGCTGAGCGCGATCGCCTTCGCAACGCCGTTCAAGTCGCCGGACATCAGCACGACGTCGGCGCTTTCTATCGCGATGTCGGTACCCGTCCCGACGGCGATGCCGACATCCGCTTCGGCGAGAGCCGGCGCATCATTGATGCCGTCGCCGATGAACGCGACCGAGCGGCCGTCGTGTCGAAGCTTTCTGATCGCCTCGACCTTGCCTTCCGGCAAGACCTCGGCGACGACCTCGTCAATGCCGAGCTTTCTGGCGATCGCCTCGGCAGTGAGGCGGTTGTCACCGGTGATCATCGCCACTTTGAGGCCGAGCTCATGCAGGGACTTGATCGCCTGAGGCGTCGTTTCCTTGACCGGATCCGACACTGCGATGATCGCCGCCAGCCGCCCGTCGATGGCCGCATAGAGCGGCGACTTGCCACTGGCGCCGAGCCGCTCGGCCTCGGTCGAGAAACCGGAAACGTCGATCCCGCTCGTGGCGAGCGCTCGGTCCGCGCCGACCAGCACCTGCCGCCCGGACACCGATCCGCTTACGCCAAAGCCGGGCGTCGCTTCGAAGCCGGCGACCGCGGCCGTCGCGATCCCCTTGGACTTTGCCGCCGACACGATGGCCTCCGCGATCGGATGCTCGGAAAGCGTTTCGAGACTCGCGACGAGGAAGAGCACTTCGTCGGCCTCGAAGCCCTCTGCAGCGACGAGGTCGGTCAGTTCCGGGCGGCCCTTCGTCAAAGTCCCGGTCTTGTCGAGCGCGACCACGTCGGCGTCGCGCAGGCTCTGGAGAGCCTCTCCCTTGCGGAACAGGATGCCGAGTTCGGCGGCGCGGCCGGTACCGACCATGATCGAGGTCGGGGTCGCCAGGCCCATCGCACAGGGGCAGGCGATGATCAGGACCGCGACAGCATTCACGAGGGCGAATGAGAGCGCAGGCGAGGGGCCGAAGGCGTACCAGGCGGCAAAAGTCAGCACGGCTGCGAGAATCACGGCCGGAACGAACCATCCGGTAACCCTGTCGACCTGGGCCTGGATCGGCAGCTTCGAGCCTTGGGCGGCTTCGACCAGTTTGATGATCTGCGCAAGCAGCGTGTCGTTGCCGACCTTGGTGGCCTTGAAGGTGATGGACCCGGTCTTGTTGATCGTGCCGCCGACCACCGCGCTGTCGGCCGTCTTCCGGATGGGAAGGGGTTCACCGGTGATCATCGACTCGTCGACATAGGAGCTGCCGTCGATGACCGTGCCGTCCACGGGGATCTTCTCACCGGGCCTAATGCGGATGACGTCACCGGCCACGACCTCGCTGATTTGCGCCTCGACGAATTCGCCGCCGCGCAGCACGAAAGCCGTTTTCGGCTGCAGGCCGACGAGCCGCTTGATCGCCTGACTCGTGCGACCCTTCGCCCGTGCTTCGAGATAGCGGCCGAGGAGGATCAGGGTGACGATCACGGCAGCGGCCTCGTAATAGACATTCGCCGTTCCCGAAGGCAGAACGCCGGGGCTGAAGGTCGCCACGACCGAATAACCCCATGCGGCGGTGGTCCCGAGGACGACCAGCGAGTTCATGTCGGGCGTCCAGCGCAGAAGGTTCGGCACGCCCTTCCGGAAGAACCGCAGCCCCGGTCCGAAGAGGACGAACGTGGCGAGTGCAAACTGAAGGTACAGATTGTTTCGCATGCCGATCGTACCCATGATCAGCTCATGGACGCCTGGAATGAAATGTGACCCCATTTCGACCAGGAAAAGCGGAAGGGTCATCAGCGCCGAGATCGTCACGGCGTATCTGAGAGAGCGGAGCTCGGTGGCGCGGTGATCCTCTTCGCCTGCCGAAGCCTCGGCGGCCTTCGTCTTGCGAAGCTCGTATCCGGCACCGCGGACTGCAGCTTCGAGGGCGGACATGTCGACGGTTCCGGAAAGCAGGCGCACGGTCGCCTTCTCCGTCGCAAGATTAACGGCCGCATCCGCAACGCCTGGGACGGCCTTCAACGCCTTCTCTACGCGAGAAACACAGGAGGCGCAGGTCATGCCTTCGATCTGGAGTTCCTCGGTGGCGATCCTCGGCGCGTAGCCGGCTTTCTCGATCGCGCGGAGCACCGCAGGCGTGTCCGGCTCTCCATCGAACCGAACCGTTGCCCGTTCCGTCGCCAGGTTGACATTCGCAGAGGCCACACCCGGCACCGCGGTGATCGCCTCTTCGACGCGTCGGACGCAGGAGGCACACGTCATGCCCTCAATGCCGAAGTCGGTGGGAATCGGAAGCGGTGTGGATTTTTCGATCTTTTTCAGTGCAGTCATCGGAAGGTCCTTTCCAAACTGCACCCTTCATAATCCTTCCAATAATGGGAAGGTCAAGCACCTTTGCGTGTTTTCTTCCCTCCACGGCAAGCAGCAGCGGGAGTGCCTAGGGTCTTCGGCTCGGAAGGACGTCGTATCAAATACTTGGAGCGGTTCGGTGAAACACCGAACCGCTCCAACCTCCGGCCTTACGGGGCATTCAGATGCCTTGGCTGCAGCAGGCATTGCCAATGGACGCCTTGTAACCGGCATTCTCAATGGCGGCGACAAAGGCAGCGGGACCAATGTCGGACTCGATCGATGCGATTTTCGCCCGGAGATCAACGGTGACCTTGGCGTTCGGATCGACTGATTTCACCGCCTTTTCGACGGTGCCGGCGCAGTGGCTGCAGGTCATATCGGATATGCTGATATCGTACATGGAACACCCTTGCTTCACGAAACCGCCACAGCATGCATCTTCCAACGATGTCAGGGTCAAGGGAGCGCCCGGACTTTATTTTCGGGCGCTACGGCCCGTTCACCGCCACTTCAGCGGTGTTGCCGCTTCCCGCCAGCCGTTGCCCTCCATGCAAGGGTCGGCTGGCCGGCATTCATCTGCGACAGCGGCAAGCCAGCCGGGGTGCTGACATCGAACTTGCGCGCAGCCCTTATCATCCGGGCCGCCCCGAATGGCCGCTGGCTTCATTCGACGACGCAATCGTCAGCCTTCGCGGCGGCTGTCTGCTCGCCTGACTGCTGAGCTTCGGCATCCTGCTGCGACGTGGCGAGGTTCTCGTCTCCTCCGCCCTGTTGGTTAGCCAGAGGCATCGTCTGACCGTCCTTGCTCGCAGCATTGTTCCCGGTTTCCAGCGGGGCTTTGGTTCCGTCCTTTGCTATCCCCGGCTTTTCGGCATTGATGGAGGCGGTGGTGTCCGCCGAAGTACCATCTTTGCAGGCGGCCGTGGCTGTACCGGATGCGAGGCCCGCAATCGAAATTGCCGTAAGGATCGTAGCGAGTACCTTCATTGTAATCTCCTTTATCTCGGAAGCAGATGTGTGAAAACCAATCGGCAGGCCGATCGTTCCATCGCTTGCGCGGACCAGGGATTTAAAGCTCAGGAAGCGTGATCTCACTTCGGACTTGCCGATCCGCGTCAGGTCGGCTACGCATCAATTTGATTATTGTAGGAAGATTGAAATATGGAAGAGCGACAAGCCCGATCGTCCTTCGCCGCCCTGTCGCAGGAGACGCGCCTGGGAATTGTGAGAACACTCGTCGTTGCGGGGCCGGGGGGCATGGCTGCGGGCGCGATAGCAGAAAAGATGGGCGTCTCGCCCTCGAACGTCTCCTTCCACCTGAAGGAACTGGAACGGACCGGATTGATCGCGCAGAGGCGCGAATCACGCTCGATCGTCTACAGCGCCAGCTACGAAACCCTTGCCGATCTTGTGAAGTTCCTGATGGAGGACTGTTGTGTCGGACACGCCAGCGTACGTGCATCCTTGAACGGGCCCAAACCGTGTAGCGTGGCATCCTCCGGGCCGGCCGAAGGCGGGAACGGCTGATATGAAGTCCGGGATCCCCGCGGGCATCGTCGCCGCACTCGGCCTCACCCAGATCATCGGCTATGGCACGCTCTATTACAGCTTCAGCATTCTAGCGCCCGGAATGGCACGCGACCTCGGCCTGACCGTCGAGCAAGTGTTCGGCGTGTTTTCCGCTTCGCTGCTGGTGGGTGGCCTTTCGGCTCCTCTCGTTGGGGGATGGATGGATCGGTTCGGCGCCGCGACGATTATGACTTCCGGCTCGGCCGTCTCCGCTCTGGCTCTTTTGCTGTGCGCCTGGTCTCCCTCGACGGCCGTGTTCGCCATTGCCATAGTCCTCCTGGAAGTGGCCTCCGGCATGGTGCAATATCAGGCGGCCTTTGCGGCACTTGTGGAAATTCGCCCCAAGGCGGCTTCACGCAGCATCACCTATCTGACGTTGATCGGAGGCTTCGCTTCGACGATCTTCTGGCCGATTGCCGCAACCCTTGGAGAGTTTCTCTCGTGGCGCGAAATCTACATCGCTTATGCGGCGTTGAACCTGCTCGTCTGCCTCCCGCTGCATCGCTGGATCATGCGAAGCCGGACGTCTGCAGCGATCGAATCTGCCGGCCTGGACCGGGAAGCGATTGCCGGCGCGCTTCCGGCACAGGCCAGACGGCGTGGCATGCTTCTCGTATCGTTAGCCTTTGCCCTACAGGGATTCACGCTTTCCGCGATACTGACGCATATGGTTCCGATGCTGGGAACGATCGGCTTCGGTGCGGCAGCCGTGATGATCGGCTCGCTCTTCGGACCGTCGCAGGTTCTGAGCAGGCTCATCAACATGACGTTCGGCGCAAACTTGCTGCCGCCCATGCTCGCGACCCTGTCCGCCACGCTCATCGTAGCGGGTGTCGTCATCCTCGGTCTTTCCGGAACCTGGCTGCCCGGGGCTGTGGTCTTCGCGATCTGTCTCGGTCTCGGATCGGGCATCAACAGCATTGCGCAGGGATCGCTTCCGCTCTGGCTGTTCGGATCGGCCGGTTACGGTGCGATAACGGGAAGAATGGCCGCCGCACGGCTGGCGGCGGGCGCGATGGCACCCTTTGTCTTCTCCGTCCTGATGGAACGTTTCGGCACTGATGTCGCCTTGTTGGCCAATGCCGGCCTCGGCGCGGTCGGCATGGGCGCCTTCGTGGCGGTGGCATCGGCCGCCAAGCGTCGGCCGGATGCTCTCACTCTTTGACGCTGCGTTGCCTCAGCCGGGTTCGGAGTCGACTGAGGTTCAGTCGGTGAACTCGGCGACCACCCCCGGCTTGACCATCGCCGCCAGTTCCTCGGCGTCCCAGTTCGTCAGACGAACGCACCCGTGTGACTGGGCTTTATCGATCAAGGACGGTTCGGGCGTGCCGTGGATTCCATAGGTGGGCTCCGTCAGATCGATCCAGACGGTTCCCACCGGATTGTTGGGGCCTTTGGGAAGGGTCAGGGGCTTGTTGTTGTCGCCCTGCTTGAAGTTGACATCGGGGTCGTATTCGTAAGGGGGCATTCGCGCGACCCCCTTGACCTTGTGGATGCCCGTGGGGGAGGGGGTCCCTTCGCTGCCGATGGAGGCGGGATAGGCAGCGAGCGGCGAACCATCTTCGGCGAATGCCAGAACTTGCCCCGTTCGTTTGCGCACTTCTATCCTTTTGACCGCGCCTTCCTTCGCGGCGCCGGGCTTTGCAACCCAAACCGTCTCCCCGACGGCAAACGACGCACCTGGATTCAGCGCCTTCAGAAGGTCGACGTCCATGTGAAACCGTTCGGACAACCTCTCCTCGACGCTCGTATAGCCGAGGTGATCCATCTTGGCCTGCTTGGAATAGTCGTCGGGAATCTCATCGACGAGATCCTTGGCATCCTCTTTGGTGATGACATAGGACTGGATGACAGGCTGATCCTGCGAAAGCCGGCTGACGACTTCAGGGTCCAGCCTTCCATCGACGGGAAGACGTTGCATGGCCTCGAATCCCGCAACGGCCTTGGTTACATTCTCGCCGTAGTAGCCGTCGATTACCCCGGGAGAGGCCCCCGCGCGATCCAAGAGGATCTGGAGATGGACGATGGCGGGATCCGGGTGAGGCGGCTCTTTCGGCGGCCGTTCCGGTGCGATCGCGGCAATCGGCGCATTGTTGACGGCTTCCGGCTGAAGGTCTTCAGCGCTGGCGGTGGAATGGAGGCCCAATGACAGGGCGGTTGCGACAAGGATGATGTTCTTCATGAACATCAAATGGCCAGCCGGCCCGACTTGTTCCGCCCGCTGATTTCCTTGCCCTCGGCAGTGGATGCGGCGTGCCTCTTGCACGCCGCACGGGCGCAAGGCCGTCAGAGCGCCGCTTTTATCTTCTCGGCGGCTTCAGGCGAGACCCACTTCGACCACATGTCTTCGTTCTCTTCGAGGAAGCGCTTCGCACCTTCTTCACCGCTGGCCTGATTGTCGGTCATCCAGGCCATGAGCTGGCTGACGGTATCGTTGCTCCAGGAGCGCTTGGTCAGATAGTCCATGACCTCGGGACCGACCCGCTCGGAGAAGGGCTTGGCAACCAGCGTCACGATCGTGTCGACCGGCCATGCATTCGGCTTGGGGTCGGGGCAATCCGCTACGGTGTTGCAGCGCTTCCATTCGGCCGCGTCATGGGGCACGCCGGGGTCCAGCTTGACCATCTTGTATTTGCCGAGCAGGGCGGTAGGAGACCAGTAATAGGTAAGAAGACCCTCCTTGCGTTCATAGGCCTTGGCGATGGCCCCGTCCAGGCCGGCAGCAGAGCCGCTGTCGACCAGGGTGAAGCCCGCCTTCTCGCCGTCGAACGCGCTGAAAAGCTGCGTCGTCACCACCGTGCCGCCCCAGCCTTGCGGTCCGTTCAGGATCGCGCCCTTGCTGGGGTCCTCGGGGGCCGGAAAGAGCTCGGGGTGCTTCAGCGCGTCGCCGATCGTCTTGATGTCGGGGTGTGCGTCGGCGAGGTATTGGGGGATCCACCATCCCTGGACGCCGCCGTCGGGCAGCGGTGAGCCGACTGTGATGATACGACCGTCGTCCTGGCCCTTCTTGACGACATCGGGCAGGAGGTCGATCCACGCCTCCGGCGCGATATCGGGCTGGCCCTTTTCGGCCATGGAGGTGATCGTCGGCACGGTGTCGCCGATCGTGATCTCGGCACTGCAGCCGTAGCCTTCATTGAGAATGAACTTGTCCAGGTTGGAGAGGACCTCGGCACTCTGCCAGTTCATGCTGGCAATGGTGACGCTCCCGCACTCGGCGGCATTCGACGCCGATGCTCCTACGATGAGGCCAAGCATCAGACATGTCGACGCAAGCAGCTTTCTCATTACACTGTTCCCTCTTCTTTTTTTGCGGCGTCTTATCGGAAGAGCAGGGTGCCGCGTCTGCCCGCTCCTGCCTCGCTCGTTCTTTATCGCCCTCTATCGCTATCCGGAGTAGCCGTGCCGGGCGAAGAAGCGATCAAGCTCTCTCTGCTCCGGAGCTTGTCCGGTGAAGATCTCCACATATTCCGGAATGCGCTTCATCCGCACGGATACGTCTTCCTTCGTCTGCATCGAGATGTAGCCGATCTGCACGAGATAAATCGTGCGCGCACGCACATCGGCCCGCGCCTCGCCATGCCCGAACCGCAGGAACATGCGCGTGAGCGCGTCGAGTCGCTGCTGATCGGCGCTTTGGACTTCCGCAAGAATTTCAGGCGACTGCAGGGCCCAGCTTCGCACCGCGAACTCGAACTGAGAATCGAAGAGACCGCCATCAAGCCAGCAGTCGAAAACGTTGAGCATCGCTTCGGCAATCGTCTCGGCATAGGCCTCGGACTGTCTTACCAGATTGCCCGTGTTCTTTTCGCGCCAGCGCGAGACGAGCCTGTCGAGCAGTTCCTCGCGGTCCTTGAAAAACCAGTAAAAGCTCGTCCGCGACAGATTGAGCTTCTTCGCAAGCGGCTGGATCTTCACCGCATCAATGCCGGCATCGAGCAGGGATTCGTAGGCTGCTCCAAGCCAGACATCCGGGGAACCGCGCCAGCCGCTGTCGCTCGTGATGTGCTCCATCGTCGCTATTTAGCAGATCGACGGGTACCCCCGCAAGAAAAATGTACATCAGTGTCTCCGACCCTGACTTCAATGCCTGATTTGTTGACACATGTGTACATTTTCACTTACGCTGCCGCCACGTCCAAGCCGGAGCCCCGCAAATGCCGAACGATCCCCTCCTTCAACCGTACCAGCTGAAGCACCTGACGCTGCGCAACCGCATCATCGTAACGGCGCACGAGCCGGCCTATCCGGAGGACGGCATGCCGAAGGAGCGCTATCGCGCCTATACGGTGGAGCGCGCGCGGGGCGGCGTGGCGATGACGATGACCGCCGGTTCGGCGGCCGTCTCGAAGGACAGCCCGCCGGTCTTCAACAATCTGCTTGCCTACAAGGACGAGATCGTGCCGTGGATCAGGGAGATGACCGACGCCGTGCACGAGGAGGGGGCGGCGATCATGATCCAGCTCACTCATCTCGGCCGGCGCACGCGGTGGGACAAGGGAGACTGGCTCCCGGTCGTCGCTCCCTCGCATCATCGCGAAGCGGCGCATCGCGCCTTTCCCAAGAAGATCGAAGACTGGGACATCGACAGGATAATCAAGGATTTTGCCGATGCGGCCGAGCGCATGAAGGCCGGCGGCATGGACGGCGTCGAGCTCGAGGCCTACGGTCACCTCATCGACCAGTTCGCCTCGCCATTGACGAACGAACTCGATGGTCCTTACGGCGGCTCGCTCGACAACCGCATGCGCTTCTGTTTCGACGTTCTGAAGGCGATCCGGGCACGTGTCGGAGACGAGTTCATCCTGGGCGTGCGATACACGGCCGATGAATGCCTTCCCGGGGGGACGGACAAGGCGGAAGGTCTTGAGATCTCGAAACGTCTCAAGGGAAGCGGACTTATCGACTACCTGAACATCATTCGCGGCCATATCGATACCGACCCAGGACTGACGGATGTGATCCCTATTCAGGGCATGGCCAATTCGCCGCATCTGGACTTCGCCGGCGAGATCCGCGCAGCGACGAATTTCCCGACCTTCCATGCGGCGAAGATCCCCGACGTCGCGACCGCGCGCCATGCGATTGCGTCCGGCAAGGTCGACATGGTCGGGATGACCCGCGCCCACATGACCGACCCGCACATCGTCCGTAAGATCATCGAGAAGCGGGAGGACGACATTCGCCCCTGCGTAGGCGCGAACTACTGTCTGGACCGCATCTACCAGGGGGGCGCCGCCTATTGCATCCACAATGCTGCGACCGGACGCGAGCTGACGATGCCGCACAGCATCGCGAAGGCATACTGTCGCAGGAAAGTGGTCATCGTCGGGACCGGACCGGCCGGTCTCGAGGCGGCACGCGTGGCGGGGGAGCGTGGCCACGAGGTGGTTGTGTTCGAGGCGGCAAAAGATCCCGGCGGCCAGGTCCGCCTGACTGCGCAAAGCCCGCGCCGGCGGGAAATGATCAGCATCATCGACTGGCGCATGAGCCAGTGCGAAAAGCTGGGCGTCACCTTCCATTTCAATACATGGGCGGAAGCGGAGGCTATTCAGGCGGAAAATCCTGACGTCGTCATCATCGCCACCGGCGGGCTTCCGCATACGGAGGTGCTGTCGAGGGGCAACGAGCTGGTCGTGTCGGCGTGGGACATTATTTCCGGCGATGTGAAGCCGGGCACCAACGTCCTGATTTTCGATGACGCCGGCGACCACGCCGCTCTGCAGGCCGCCGAATTTCTCGCCAATGCCGGCGCAAGAGTGGAGATCATGACGCCCGACCGCTCCTTCGCGCCGGAGGTCATGGCGATGAACCTCGTGCCTTACATGCGTTCCCTGCAGAAGCTCGATGTGACCTTTACCGTCACCTACCGTCTGGAAGCGGTCGAAAAGAGCGGCAATCAACTGGTCGCCCATGTCGGCAGCGACTACGGGGGTATCTCCAAACAGCGGACCTTCGACCAGGTGGTCGTCAATCACGGAACCATCCCGCTCGACGATCTGTACTTCGAGCTGAAGCCCTCCTCCAGCAATCTGGGCGAGATCGCGCACGACCAGCTGATCGCCGGGGAACCGCAATCGGTCGTCCGCAACGCGGAGGGCAAGTTCCAGCTCTTCCGGATCGGCGATGCGGTCGCGGCGCGCAACACCCACGCCGCGATCTACGACGCCCTCCGCCTTCTCAAGGATATCTGACGCCAGGCAGATCCACCGGCGTGTTCGCACCTTGAGGCGGGGACTGGAATCTCTCCCTTGCCTCATCTGTGCTCGTCACAGGGATGAGAGCAGCGCCGCGTCCGCGGCGCGGGAAGCGTTCTTTCAGCCCAAGGACTTTGGTCTGGCTGGATTCCTGTGACAAGCACAGGAATGAGGAAACCAAACAAGCCGCGGCGGCTGTTCCAAATCTCAATAGGCCTTGGCGCGGGAGACGCAAGTGCCCTTTCAACGCCGGAAATCAGTGAATGTTGAATTCGCCATCCACCTGCCGCCACTCGTTCGGCCCGATCAACCGTTTGTGGGTGAACCGCACGGAGTGGAGCGGCCCGTCCAGATTGGTCTGCCAGAAATCGAGGAACTTTCGCATCTGGGGAAATTCCGGTGCGACGTCGTAATCCTGCCAGACATAGGTCTGCAGGACGGATTCGAAGTCGGGAATGCGGTAGAGGATATGCGCGGTCGTGAGACCGTAACCGTTGAGCTGGCGCTCGAGATCCGATGAAAATCGCATACTTCATCTCCGTTACATATCATTCGCCGGCTCCCCGCTGATCCTGCGAGGCCCCCGGCATGACCTTAACGTCACAACGAAAATTCAGGTTCCTTTCCAGTCTGTTAGCAGCCGCGTCGAAGCGCTGCTGATTTTTTTGCGGGGACCTCTTGAAATCCATTTTTTGCCCAACCAGATCAACCCGCGCGAAGTGCTCGAACGAGGCTTCGCACCCGTCCGGATTGGTCATCCGGTCCGGGATGGGGAACAAGATCATCAATGTTTGTCCATGGAGGAAAACATGGCGTTTCGACCGCTTCATGATCGTATTCTCGTCCGCCGCGTCGAGTCCGAAGAGAAGACCAAAGGCGGCATCATTATCCCCGACACTGCCAAGGAAAAGCCCCAGGAAGGCGAAGTCATCGCTGTAGGTCCTGGCGCGCGCAGCGAACAGGGTCAGATCCAGCCGCTCGACGTCAAGGTGGGCGATCGCATCCTGTTCGGCAAGTGGTCCGGCACCGAGATCAAGATAGATGGCGAAGATCTGCTGATCATGAAGGAAAGCGATGTCATGGGAATCATCGAGGCCCAGGCCGCCGAGAAGATAGCCGCCTGAAAATGCGAAGATACAGTCAACAAGCTGCCTATTGAGGAGTGAAGAAATGGCTGCGAAGGAAGTCAAATTTCAGACCGACGCACGCGAGCGCATGCTGCGTGGTGTCGATGTGCTGGCCAATGCCGTAAAGGTAACCCTCGGCCCGAAGGGCCGTAACGTCGTCATCGACAAGTCGTTCGGTGCGCCGCGGATCACCAAGGATGGCGTCTCCGTCGCCAAGGAAATCGAACTCGAGGACAAGTTCGAGAATATGGGCGCGCAGATGCTGCGCGAAGTCGCATCCAAGACCAACGACCTTGCCGGGGACGGAACGACGACCGCGACCGTGCTCGCACAGGCAATCGTCCGGGAAGGTGCCAAGGCCGTCGCCTCCGGCATGAACCCGATGGATCTGAAGCGCGGCATCGATCTCGCAGTCGATGCGGTCGTGAAGGAATTGAAGAACAACGCCAGGAAGATCTCCAAGAATTCCGAGATCGCCCAGGTCGGCACCATTTCCGCGAACGGCGACACTGAGATCGGACGCTATCTTGCCGAGGCCATGGAGAAGGTCGGCAATGAAGGGGTGATCACGGTCGAGGAGGCCAAGACGGCCGAGACTGAACTCGAGGTCGTCGAGGGCATGCAGTTCGACCGCGGCTATCTCTCGCCCTATTTCATTACCAATCAGGACAAGATGCGCGTGGAACTGGAGGACCCCTATATCCTCATCCACGAAAAGAAGCTCTCGAACCTGCAGGCCATGCTGCCGGTGCTCGAAGCCGTCGTCCAGTCCGGCAAACCGCTCCTTATCATCGCCGAGGATGTGGAAGGCGAGGCGCTCGCCACCCTCGTGGTCAACAAGCTGCGCGGCGGCCTCAAGGTTGCGGCCGTCAAGGCGCCCGGCTTCGGCGACCGCCGCAAGGCCATGCTGGAAGACATCGCCATCCTGACCGGCGGTACCGTCGTCTCGGAAGACCTCGGCATCAAGCTTGAAAGCGTCACGCTAAACATGCTCGGCCGGGCCAAGAAAGTCTCGATCGAAAAGGAGAACACCACCATCGTCGACGGTGCGGGTTCCAAGGCCGAGATCGAGGGCCGTACCACGCAGATCCGCGCCCAGATCGAGGAAACGACCTCCGACTACGATCGCGAGAAGCTGCAGGAGCGCCTTGCCAAGCTCGCCGGCGGCGTCGCGGTGATCCGCGTAGGCGGCTCTACCGAAGTCGAGGTGAAGGAAAAGAAGGACCGCGTCGACGACGCCTTGCATGCGACGCGGGCGGCAGTCGAGGAAGGGATCCTGCCCGGCGGTGGCGTCGCATTGCTGCGGGCGGTCAAGGCTCTCGACGGCCTTGAGACCGCCAACAACGATCAGCGCGTCGGGGTCGATCTCGTGCGCCGCGCTATCGAAGCCCCCGTTCGCCAGATTGCGGAAAACGCCGGAGCCGAGGGCTCTATCATCGTCGGCAAGCTGCGCGAGAAGGCGGAGTTCTCCTATGGCTGGAATGCCCAGACCAACGAATATGGCGATCTCTATGCCATGGGCGTCATCGACCCGGCCAAGGTCGTCCGCACCGCGCTTCAGGACGCAGCGTCGGTCGCCGGTCTTCTCGTTACGACCGAAGCCATGATCGCAGAAAAGCCCAAGAAGGAAGCTGCACCGGCGCTTCCGGCGGGCGGCGGCATGGACTTCTAAGCGATCGGTCAGGCCCGCCCTTGCCCTCGGGGGCGGGCCTCCCTTCCGGGCGGAAACATACTTTCCCTCATACCGCTCGAACGTATCGGAGGACTGCAATTTCTCCTCTTCTTCATCTCTCTGTGCTTGTCACGGAGATGAGAGCCGCGCCAACGTCTGCGGCGCGGGAAGCGTTCTTTCGGCCCAGGGTCGCCCCGATCTAGTCCTGGTTCCGGAACGCCGCCTCTCCGGCGTCCGACACCTCGACCCACTTCTTGTCCGGCTCGGCGTCTTTGACGTAGCTGTCGTGCCAGTTCCACCACTTGTAGGTCGGGGTCTGCGGATAGCCCTCGGGCGAATCCTCCCAGACTTCCTGCCGGCCGAGCGGCGTGATGTCGAGGTAGTTCCACGTGCTGCCCATCTGCTCGTCGCCGCGATTATTGATGAAGTAGGTACGGAAAACGCGGTCGCCGTCGCGATAGAACACGTTCGTGCCGTGCCACTCGTCCACCCCGAAATCGGCGTCGAAGCTGTCTGTCACGGTAAACCACGGGATTTGCCATCCCATGCTCGCCTTCAGCCGGGCGATGTCCGCCTGGGGCGCCCGCGAGACGAAGACGAGGGTTGTGTCACGGGCGTTCAGGTGGGCGAGGTGCGCCACCTGATCGGCCACCATGGAGCAGCCTCTGCAGGCGTGGTCGGGCCAGCCGAAAACGCCCGGTTCGAAGAAGGCGCGGTAGACGATCAGCTGACGGCGACCGTCGAACAGGTCGACGAGGCTGACCTTCCCCGCAGGGCCTTCGAACGCATATTCCTTCTCTACAGCCATCCATGGCATCCGCCGGCGCTCGGCGGCCAGCGCGTCGCGCGCCCGGGTCAGTGCCTTTTCCTTGACGAGGAGCTGCTCGCGCGCAGCCTCCCAGGCCTGCGGCGGGACGACGGGTGGCGTGTGCATCGGTTTCGTCATGGCTCGGCACCTCCAGTTTGTGCGCTTTGGCAATCTGTACGCATTGGCGCCTCTCGGAGGCGCGATCCCGACCACGCCATCGCCTGGCTGTCGGGCTTGAAGTAGTTTGGCACCGGGACGCCGGTGGTGGGAGTAACAAGTGTGGCGCCATTCCATCGGAGCTGCTGGCGGCCGCGTGGCATTCCGACATATCGCGCGAGATTCCCTGGACATGTCGATCGAGCGGGACTGACCTAGATTACGTTGGTGCATTGGAAGAACGTGGCCGCGAATGATCGTATTCCTGGATTTCGAAGCATCGTCTCTGAACAAGAAAAGCTTCCCCATCGAGGTCGCCTGGGTCTTCCAGGACGGCCGCTCGCGTTCCTATCTGATACGGCCGGCTCCGGATTGGATCGACTGGTCCGCCGAAGCCGAGGAAGTCCATGGCATATCGAGGGATCTGCTTCGGGCGGAGGGGCTCCCCGTCGCGTTCATCGCCGAAGAAATGATCCGTGAGCTTGCCGGACACCAGCTCTATGCCAGCGCACCCTCCTGGGACGGCAAATGGCTGAGCGTGCTGTTGAGAGCCGCCGGGCTGCCAAGGCACGCTCTACGGCTGAAAAGGTCCGACGAGGCCTTCCTCGATGCGGCACGGCGCAAGATGGGCGAGAGGTTTTCGGATAAGGAGATATCGGACCTGGTCCTCGGCGTCATCGGCGCAACCGGACCGTCGCCCGTCCATAGAGCGCTTCCCGATGCGCGCCTCGAGCTGGATCGATTGAGGCTGGTCGCCGAGGCGGCGGCGGAGCGTGCCGGATCGGTGTAGCTCGTGCTCGCGTCCTCGAGTTTACGGCGCAGCGGCGGCTTTACATTTCTTTACATTCGCCCAGAACGGTCGAAACGTTGTCGAGTTAGCTTTTCTCCATCGCAGCAGGTGCTGCGGAGCAAAGGAGACTGGCAATGGACAACGAAGAAAAGGACCTGTCGGGCCTGGGCGCCGGCAAAGCCGTTTCGAAAGGATGGGGACGGCACGCGGCAATCGGCGGCCTCGCAGCCGTCGCGGCCGTCAGCGCGGTGGGATTTGCAGCCGCGCGCAGCGACGATTTCGGCTTCGGCATGGGCCGTTTCGGCATGGGCGGCCATGTAATGCAGACGCATATGGGAGGTGGCGGCTTTATGGAACACCGGATCGGCACCATGCTCGACGAGCTCGATGCGACACCCGAACAGGAAGACAAGCTTTGGGACATCATCGATAATGCCCGCGCCGAGATCAGGCCGACTTTCCGGGACTTCCGCGAGACGCGGGAGGAGGTTATCGAGCTCCTCGGCGCGCCGAGCATCGACCGGGCCGCCGCCGAGAAACTTCGCAGCGAACGCATTGCAGCCATCGACGAGGCCTCACGCAAGATGACGACCGCGCTGCTCGACGCGGCCGAAGTGCTGACGCCGGAGCAGCGCGTCAAGCTCGTCAAGCATTTGAAAGAGCGCAGGGGCCACGGCAGGTGGTAAATATGAGTCGGGCAGAAGATTGAGCGGAGCGCAGGGATGGCGGAACGGGTCTTGATTGTTGACGACGACACGCGCCTGTCCGCCATGCTCTCCGACTATCTCTCCGGAAACGGCTACACCGTCGATACCGCGGCGACCGCCACGGCGGGCATCGCCGAGCTCGGGCGCCGCAACCCTGACGTCGTCATCCTCGACGTCATGCTGCCGGATTTCGACGGCTTCGAGACCTGCCGACGCATACGCGCGGTATCGGACGTCCCCATCCTGATGCTCACGGCCAAAGGCGAGGAGACGGATCGCATCGTCGGGCTGGAGCTCGGGGCTGACGATTATCTGCCCAAGCCCTTCAATCCGCGCGAGCTTCTGGCACGGCTGAAGGCTATTCTGCGCCGCCGAAACGGCAGCGCCGCGGTTACGCGGTCCCTTCGCTTCGGACGGCTGGAGATCGATCCCGGTTCTCGCTCCGTCAGGATCGACGACCGCGAGTGTACGCTGACGAGCTACCAGTTCGACCTGCTTGTGGCCCTCGCCGAAAATCCCGGCCGCACGCTCTCGCGCGAACAGTTGATGGATGCGGTCAAGGGCGAGGAGCTGGATGCTTTCGACCGCTCGATCGACGTTCACATCTCGCGCATCAGGGCGGCCATCGAGAGCGACCCCAAGCATCCGAAGCGCATCATAACAGTGCGCGGCGCCGGCTATGTCTTCGCCCGCTATCAGGACGATATGAGATAGAGCGATGCGCAGCCGGCTGTTCCTGAAAATCTACCTGACACTGCTCGCGAGCCTTGCTGCGGTTGCCGTCGCCAGCGCCGCATTCGTATGGCTCGGGCAGGGCGAGGAGGAATCCGGTTGGGAAAGCCAGCGCGCCCGGTTCGTCGCCGCGCTCATTCCGCCCGACATGGACAACCGGACCGTCGAGGCGACCATTGAGCGGTTTTCACGCACCTTCAATGCCGACATTGCCGTATTCGACCGGCACGGCAGGCTGATCGCAAGCGCCGGCAGTCCGCTTCCGCGCGACACCCTCGACCAGCCTTGGCACCACGGCCCGGGCAATTTTCACACCATGGTGACCGAACTGCCCGACGGCCGTACCGTGGCAGCGCGCATGGAGCGGCCCTTGCGTCCCTCCGGCCGCAATCCGCTCGCCTACCTGGTTTTGATCGCCGGTGTCATCGGGATGGCCGCCTATCCGGTGGTGCGTCACCTGACCCGCCGGCTGGAGCAGCTGCGCGTGGGCGTGGATGCCTGGGGCAAGGGCAATCTAGTGGCTCGCGTGCCGGAAGACGGCAGCGACGAGGTGGCGGCGGTGGCCAAGAGCTTCAACAGAGCCGCCGACCATGTCGAGCGGCTGATCAAGTCGCACCGGGCGTTGCTCGCCAATGCCAGCCATGAATTGCGCTCGCCGCTTGCGCGCCTGCGCATGGCGATTGACCTCTATGAGCAGGCGCCGAACGACGATCGTAAGCAGGAAATCATCCGTAATCTTTCCGAGCTGGACACGCTGATCGAGGAGATCCTCCTGGCAAGCAGGCTGGACCACGTCGAGAAGCTCGATGCGCTGGAGTCCGTCGACCTTCTGGCTCTCGTCTCGGAAGAGGGCGCGCGCAACGATGTCGAGGTTTCCGGAATGCCTGCGATCGTCGCAGGCGATGCTCGCCTGCTTCGCAGGCTCGTGCGCAACCTCCTGCAGAACGCGCTGCACCACGGCGGTCCACCTGTCACAGCCGCTGTCGCGCCGGCGGACGGTGCTGCGATCCTCAGGGTCCGCGATCACGGGCCCGGCATAGCGGATAGCGAGAGGCACCGCGTTTTCGAGCCATTCTACCGCCCTTCGGGACGGAGCGAGGCTGCGGGCGGCTGGGGTTTGGGACTGGCGCTGGTGCGCCAGATCGCCGAACGTCACGGCGGCGCCGTCCGCTACGAAGCTCCGCCGGACGGTGGCGCCTGCTTCGTCGTGACGCTGCCGGTGCAAAGCAGGCCTGCGAGGGATCGGTAAGGCGCCGGGGTCACCGCCGCGTGCAAACTTCGGAGAGAGGGGCAGGACACTCTTTTCGAAAGCTTGGGGCACCTCGACGCGGCAGTTGGAATGCGGCAAAGTGGCGATGCACGTTTATGTGCAAAGTCGCGTCACGCGCCGTTAACCGCCTCGTGCAAGTACACGCTGCCGCCAACACAAGCCGACACTTCACCAAACTGTATGTTTTGCAAATATTCGAGCAATGCTAGCGTCCGCGAAGCTTGGATTAGCTGTAGATTGAAGAAGAGAGGACGGCCATGGGCGGGAAAGCGCTTGCGGATACGACGGCCCACATTCGGCGTTTGCAGCGAGGCCTGGCGCCGCCTGTGGCCCCGGAGGCGTTTTCAGGCGACACGCGGCTGGTCGGCCGGTGGCGGAACCAGCCGTTCGAATATGATCTGCCGCCCCTGAGGGATCACGTCATCTCGGCCACCTATGCGGGCGCCGGTATCGCCTCGGCGAAAATTGACGGGAAGACCATTTCTGCTCCCGCAAGACCGGGCATGATAACGATAGGGGTGAGGGGACATGATGGCCGTTGGCGGGCGGACGGTTCCGTGGAGGTCTCGAATATCTTTCTGGGCCACAGCCGCCTTCACGCTTGTGCCGATCAGATCGGAAATGGCCGGGAGCCAGAGTTGGTCGACCGCGTGCACTTCGACGACCCGAAACTGTTCACGATTATGGCGCTGATCAACGACGAGATCGGTTCGGGAGACGCGATCTCCCACTTGTACATCGATCAGCTCCTCGACCTTGTCTGTCTTCAGCTCCTCAGGGCTCATTCCGCAACTTCAATGCCTATCTCGCCTGGACCACAGCGTGGTCTTTCGGGTTGGCAGGTCAAGCGCGTCACCGGCTATATGCGCGAGAATATGGCGGAGGATATCCGAATTCAGGAACTGGCGGACCTGGTAAACTTGAGCCGATTCCACTTCTGTACGGCCTTCCGTATGGCCACCGGACAGACGCCATACGGATGGTTGACTCGCCAGCGCATCGCCTACGCCAAGACGCTGCTGGGAGATATGAAGCTGCGCGTCAACGATATCGCTCTGGCCGTGGGCTATGAAACACAATCCGCTTTTGCCGCTAGCTTTCGAAAAGCGGTGGGGATCACACCGACCGAGTTTCGCCGTCGGCTCTGACAGGCTTGCACCGGTCTCATCGGCGGAATGCCTCAGCGATGCCTGTATTTGCGCAGCTTGACGGCTGATGGCTGACTCACGCCGCAGTCCTTGATCGTCACAGCAAGATCCGAACAATTCCGAAAGACCGAAACAGTGAAGCCGCGGCACACGTCCTATCCTCTATCGCCATTACTGAGCTGAAGGGGACCTTTCATGACTGACGAAACAGCAGAATCGCATCCGCCAGGTCTTGCCATGTCACGCCGAGAAGCGCTTCAGGCAACCGCCGGAGCCGTGGCCTTTGCGGCGCTGCCGCTCCCAGCCGAGGCAGCTGCGGGTTCAACCGCAACGCCCGCGCCTGACACGCACACGCTGCCGTTGGAAGTGACCGTGAACGGTCGCGTCCATCAGCTGGTCGTCGATCCCCGCTTGTCGGTTCTGGATATGCTGAGGGAGAGGCTCTCTCTGACCGGGACCAAAAAGGGGTGCAACCAGGGTGCGTGCGGGGCCTGCACGGTGCTGATAGACGGCCAGCGCGTCAATGCCTGCCTGGCGCTCGCCGTCATGCATGACGGCGCGAAGATCACGACCGTCGAGGGCGTCGCGGAAGGAGAGGCGCTGCATCCGCTGCAGGAGGCCTTCATCGAGCATGACGCCTTTCAATGCGGCTATTGCACATCGGGGCAAATCATGTCGGGGCTCGGCTGCATCAGCGAGGGTCATGCGTCCTCGGCCGAGGAGATCAGCTACTGGATGAGCGGCAACATCTGCCGCTGCGGCGCCTATCCCGGGATCGTTGCGGCCGTCGCCCAGGCTGCCAAGGAGGATCGTACATGAGACCCTTTGAATTTCAACGGGCGGCCAGCGAGTCCGAAGCGATCGCCGCAGCCGCTGCCGGAGCCAGATATCTTGCCGGCGGGACGACCCTCGTCGACCTGATGCGCGAGGAGGTGGAGACGCCGGAAAAGATCGTGGACATCAATCGGCTGCCGCTGAATTACATCCGGGCTACGGATGAGGCGATCGTCATCGGCGCGCTGGCGCGCATGTCCGAGGTCGCAGCCAATCAGGACGTGCGCAGATTGCAGCCGCTCATTTCGGAGACGTTGATCGAGGGTGCATCGCCGCAGCTCCGCAACGTGGCGTCGATCGGCGGCAATCTGCTGCAGCGGGTCCGCTGTCCCTATTTCCGAATGCTGGACGCGCCTTGCAACAAGCGCGTACCGGGCTCGGGATGCTCGGCAATCGACGGCCTGAACGCCGGCCATGCAATTCTCGGCACCAGCGAGCACTGCGTCGCCACACATCCATCCGATCTGGCCGTTTCTCTCGTCGCGCTGGGCGCGACGCTCTCCTTGAAGGGGCCACGCGGCGAGCGAACCATTCCGGTAGAGGAGCTCTTCCGGCTTCCGGAGTCGACGCCTCATCTCGAGCACACGCTGGAACCAGGCGAACTCATCGTGGAGGTCCAGATCCCAAACGGCCCCTATGCGAGAAAGGCGCGCTACCTGAAGGTCAGGGACCGATCCTCCTACGAGTTTGCCCTCGTATCGGCGGCGGCGGCTCTTCATGTGGAGAACGGAACAATCCAAGAGGTCCGCATCGCTGCAGGGGGCGTGGGCACCCGCCCGTGGCGCATGAACGCTGTCGAGCAGGCGCTGGTGGGAAAACCCGCCGCTCGCGCCAGCTACGAGATCGCGGCGGCGATTTCGACCGAGGAGACGCGTCCTCTCTCCCACAACGGGTTCAAGGTGAAACTCCTTCCCGCAACGATCGTACGAGCACTCGAAATGGCAGGAGATGTGGCATGACGACGGCTATCGGTAAATCCTTGTCGCGCATCGACGGCCGCCTGAAGGTCACTGGCCAGGCCACATACGCGGCCGAGTTCAACCAGGAAGGCCAAGCCCACGCAGTCATCGTGGGCAGTACTGTCGGGCTCGGTCGAATAGAATCGATTAACAGCGCAGCAGTCGAGAAAATGCCGGGCGTCGTGGCTGTCATAAGCCACATCAACGCGCAGCGGCTTGCCTACAACGAACACCGAGGACCTATCGACCCGCCGGCGGGAGAACGGCTTCACGTGCTGCAGGGCTCCGAGGTACGCTTCTTCGGAGAACCGGTCGCAATCGTCGTCGCCGAGACGCTCGATCAGGCGGAGCATGCGGCCAACGCCCTCAAGGTCACCTACTCCGCCCGCCAGCCGCAGGTCGATGCACATGCCGGCGAGCGGGTCATCCCGGCCGTCGCGCGCCGGCCGGGTGCCCGGGCCGAAGCCGATCTCGCCCGCGGAGATGCCGACAAGGCGCTCGAAACCGCGGCCGTGAAAGTCGAGGCGGAATATGTCATTGCGCGTGAGAACCACAATCCGATGGAGCCGCACGCGACGATCGCCGCCTGGAACGGCGACCGCCTGACGCTCTGGAGCAAAAGCCAGTTCGTCGTCAACGAGCAGGCGGAGATCGCCGCCATTTTCGGGCTTCCGCCGGAAAACGTGCAGGTGAACTGCCCGTTCATCGGCGGCGCGTTCGGCACCAGCCTGAGAACCTGGCCGCACGTCACCCTGGCGGCTCTGGCCGCGCGGCACGTCAACCGTCCGGTAAAGCTCGTGCTCACCCGTAAACAGATGTTCTTCGCAACGGGGCATCGGCCTTACACGCTACAGCGCATCGCCCTGGGGGCGCAGGCCGACGGCAAGCTCATCGGTATCGTCCACGAAGGGGCAGGGGAGACGAGTCGTTACGAGGAGTTCATGGAGGCGCTCACGTCCGTGACGAGCTTCATGTATTCCTGCCCGAACGTGCGCACGAGCTATCGTCTCATTCCCCTGGACGCCAGCACACCGACCTATATGCGGGGCCCCGGCGAGGCGAGCGGTATCCACGCGCTCGAATGTGCGATCGACGAACTGGCCTACAAGCTTCAGATGGATCCGATCGACTTGCGACGGATCAACGAGCCGCAGATCGACGAAGGGCGGCAGGTTCCGTTCTCCAGCCGATCGATGCTGAAATGCTACGATCTCGGAGCCGAGCGCTTTGGCTGGAGTCGCCGGACGCCCGAGCCAGGCTCGATGCGGGACGGGCGCCTTCTGATCGGTTATGGAATGGCCAACGCCTCTTATCCATGCCTGTTTGCCCCGGCAAACGCCCGAGTAAGACTTCTCCCCGACGGGACGGTGGAGGTGGAGGCGGCGGCAAGCGACATGGGGCCGGGCACCTACACCTCGATGACGCAGGTCGCCGCGGAATATCTGGGAATTCCCGTCGAGCGAATCAGGTTTTCTCTTGGCCGCTCCGATTTTCCGGCGACGCCGCCGCATGGTGGATCGATGACCATGGCGTCTGTCGGCTCCGCGATCAGAGCCGCATGCCTCGATCTTCAGGCGAAGGCGGCCGTGCTTGCCGCAAAAGGCGGAGGCAATGCGGGGCTTGCCGGGCAATCGCCGGAAGCGCTGGAATGGCGCGATGGTATGCTGTTCGTGAAAGGCCGGTCCGATCGAGGCGTCACCTATGCCGAGCTCGTGTCCTATGGCGGGGAGAGCCCGCTCGTCGGGGAGGGGACTGCCGCCCGTGACGGCGAAACCGGACAGAAATATTCCATGCATTCATTCGGCGCGGTCTTCGCCGAAGTTGCGATCGATCCCGACGTGAAGACGATCAAGGTCAGGCGAGCCCTTGGCGCCTACGGAGTGGGCCGGGTCGTCAACCCGAAGCTGGCGACGAGCCAATGTATCGGAGGCATGATCGGCGGCATCGGCATGGCCATCATGGAACGAACGGTGCTCGACGGGCGCAACGGGCGTCCGATCAATGCGCACATGGCCGATTATCTCGTGCCGGTGAACCTCGATACGCCGCACATCGAAGCCCACTTCGTCGATGAGGAAGACACGATCGTCAACCCGCTGGGGGTAAAGGGGCTCGGTGAAATCGCGCTTGTGGGAATGTCGGCGGCGGTTTCGAACGCCATTCATCACGCGACCGGAAGGCGGGTGCATGAACTGCCGATCATGATCGAGAGCCTGCTGTAGAATGTAGCCGCTTTCTTCTCCTCATTCCTGTGCGCGTCACAGGAATGAGGGTCGCCGCTTCGGCGCTGTCTCTTGCTTCCTTCACGCCGAACCACCAGGCGGCACCACTTCCACCGGCTCCAATTTGCCGCTGAAGAGCGGCCGCCCAGCATAGAGGCCGCCGACCAATTCGAGCTCGAGCCGCTTCTCGTCCCGCTGCCGAACCTTCTCGATGATTTCGGCGACCTCGGGCAGATCCGCTCCCAAGGCCTCCAGTGTTTTCTGCCCGAGAACCAGCGAGGATTCGAACGTCTCACGAATGTGGAAATCGGCGCCCGCGCCGATAAGATCCAGCGCGTGCCGCCGGTCCGAGGCACGCGCGAGAACCGGGACGAGAGGGAACTCGGCCTTGATGAGCTCTACGATTTTCGTGGCGTCGTCCGCCTTGTCCACGCAGACCACGATCGCATTGGCGCGCTCGGCGCCCGCCGCATGGAGGATGTCGAGGCGCTTGCCATCACCGTAATAGACTTTGAAATCGAATTCGCGGGCTGTGTTGATCATCTCCACGTCGGTATCGATGATGGAGATGACGTGACCTCGTGTCAGAAGGACCTGGCTCACGATCTGGCCGACACGGCCGAAACCGATGATCAGGACATTGCCGCTGAGGTTCTCGGGCCGCTCGACGCCATCCGTCGACAGCGGAATGTTCCTCTCCACGAGACGCAGCGCCGCGATCAGCAACGGGGTCACCATCATCGATACGATGATGATCGCCGTCAGTATGGCGTTCTCTTCGCCGCTGATGATGCCGGTGCCGAGGGCCGCGGCGTAGAGCACGAAGGCGAACTCGCCTCCCTGCGCCATGAAAACCGCACGCTCGATCGCCTCCCAGTTGGACGCCCTGAAGAGCCGCGCCACCAGGTAGATGACGATGGCTTTTACGACCATGTAGGCGACCACGTAGAAGAGGATCATCGCCCAGTTGCGAGCGATGACGCTAAGATCGAGCGACATCCCGACCGCCAGAAAGAAGAGGCCGAGCAGAATGCCCCGGAACGGTTCGACATCAGCCTCGAGCTGATGCCTGAACGTCGATTCCGACAGCAGGACACCGGCGAGGAACGCGCCCATCGCCATGGAGAGACCGCCGAGCTGCATGACATAGGCCGACCCGAGCACAACCATCAGCGCTGCCGCCGTCATCACCTCTCTGGCCTCGACGCTTGCAATGAGGCCGAAAAGCGGATTGAGCAGATAACGCCCGGCGAGGACCAGGCCTGCAATCGAAGCAAGTCCGATCGCGATGGAAAGCCAGTCGATCCCCCCGGACGCGGCAACGCTTCCGGGCACGATCGGCGCGAGGAACGCGACCAGCGCAAGCAAGGGCACGATGGCCATATCCTCCACGAGGAGAATCGACACGATGCGTTGTCCCTTCGGAGCCGCCATCTCTCGGCGTTCCTCCAGCAACTGCATGACGATCGCAGTCGAGGTGAGCACGAAGCCGGCGCCGGCGACGAAGGAGGGGGCCACCGGAAAGCCGGTCAGAACGCCGACGCCCGTCAGAAGTATCGCGCAAAGGGCGACCTGTACGATGCCGAGCCCGAAAATCTCGCGGCGAAGCCCCCAGAGGCGAGAGGGCCGCATCTCCAGTCCGATGATGAAGAGGAACATCACCACGCCCAATTCGGCGACGTGAAGAATGGATGACGGCTCCTGGAGCAGCCGAAGGCCGAAGGGGCCGATGGCAATCCCGGCGGCGAGATAACCGAGAACAGAGCCGAGCCCGATACGCTTGAACAGCGGAGCCGCGACGACGGCCGCTCCAAGCAGGGCGATAACCGGCAGCAGGTCTATGCCGTGGGACTCAGCAGCCATATTTCGCTCCGAATTTCCAGATGACGGGCGCCTCGTAGAGCGGCACCAGCGACCGTTGAGGCCGGGACATCCTTCCACTCAACCGGGTTTGAATCAAGCGCGAACGCTTTCGACAGAACCTCAATTCGCTGCACGTCACGCTCGCTCAATCTCCCACGCCGTCAGCCGACGTCCGCCTTGAATTCGGACGTCGGCACGATCACCTCAGACGGTCGGAACGGTGCCTCCGTCGATGACGAATTCGGCGCCGTGGATCGCGGCCGCACGGTCCGAGGCCAGATAGGCGATGAGGTCGGCGACTTCGTGGGGGTCGGCCGGACGACCGATCGGGATCCCGCCAAGGCTGTCGAGGACTACCTGCCGTGCTTCTTCGATCGTACCACCATTGGCCGCCTGTAGACGTTTCAGCAGGTCGACGGAGGACTCCGTCATGATCCAGCCGGGGGAGACGACATTGACCCGAACCCCCTTGGGACCAAGCTCCTTGGAGATGGACTTGCTGTAGGTCCTGAGCGCCGCCTTGGCGGAAGCGTAGGCGGTGGTGGCATCGGGCAGGGGAAGCACCGACTGGATGGAGGTAACGTGAACCACCGCGCCGCTGCCGCGTTCGATCATCTGCGGGATCAAAAAACGATCAAGGCGGACGGCCGCCAAGAAGTTGAGGTTCAGTTCGGACAGCCAGTGGTCGTCTGTCAGGGCAGTGAAGCCTCCGCCTGGTGTCGACGATCCGCCAAGAACATGAGCCAGGACGTCGATGCCGCCAAAGCGCTCGAGGGCGGCCTTGGCCAAGGTTGCCGCCCCCTCGGACGTCTTCAGGTCTGCACGGACGAACTCGACGCTGTCGACGGACTCTGGTGTTTCGCGGGCTGAGGTAATCACGCGGGCGCCTCCTGCCAGGAAGCGGTCAACAGTCGCGCGGCCCGCGCCCTTGGTGCCTCCGCTGACCAGCACACGCTTCCCCGCAAACTCGGTTGGATCCACTTTGCTGTTCATGCCGTGATCTCCAAAGCCTTTATCCCGTCGTTCTCGAGGGAAAACCGATAGGTGAAACGGATCGGGCTGCCTTTGAAGTCGCCGTGGACGGGTCCTTCAACCACGACCTGAAGGTTTTCATGACGCACACTGTCCGGAGTGAAGATCGCCTTCACACCTGCAGCCTCGACGAGCAGGTTCCGCAGTTCGGCATGGCCTTCGTAACGACGTCCGTTGTCCAGCACGACCGTATCCGCGCTGAATGGCTTCAGCATGCCGTCAACGTCGAGAAGTGAGTTGGCTTTGACATAGTCCGCGATGGGTCTGGGTAATGGGGGGATCATGAGTGTCTCTCCTTTGCTTGCAGAAAATCTAGCACTCAGATATTGGTCACATAAGTGGGATTAACTTGCATGCGCTGATGAAAGGATCGGGACAATGGAGCAGGCCAGCCTGAAGGAACTGGAAGCTGCGGTCGCCATCGCCCGGCGCGGGACGTTCCGCGCCGCTTCGATCGATCTCGGTATCTCGACCACCGCGCTGAGCCATACGATCGGCAGGCTGGAGTCGGCACTGGGAGTCAGGTTGTTCAACCGCACCACGCGGAGCGTTTCGCTGACGGATGCGGGGCGCCTGTTCATTCAACATGTCGCTCCGTCGTTGCAGGATCTCCACGCCGCACTGGAAACCGTGCGCGAGCAGCGCGAAACACCTTCCGGAACGATCAGGATCAACGCGGCACCGTTCGCCGCGCGCGCGATCATCTCGCCGCTCGTGCTCGAGTTCCTGCGCCGATATCCCGACATGAACGTTGACATCGTCACGGAGGGTAGGATGATCGACATCGTCCGGGACGGGTTCGACCTGGGGATCAGAGTCGCAGGACTTGTTCCCAGCGACATGATCGCCGTTTCCCTCGGTCGGCCTCAACGGCATGCTGTCGTAGGGTCTCCTGCATATTTCGAGAGGCACTGTGTCCCTGTGGTGCCGCCGGATCTCCTTACCCACAAGTGCATCCGCGTCCGGCTACCTGACGGCTCGACGTACCGTTGGCGGTTCGAGAAGGACGGCGAGCAGGTTCAGATCGACGTCGAGGGACAGATCTCGCTCGATGAAGCCAGCCTCACGCGGGCTGCTGTGCTCGCGGGTGCGGGCATCGGCTACCTGTTCGAACAGGACATTCTTCCGGAGATCAAGACGGGGCGGGTCATCCGAGTGCTGGAAGACTGGACACCGCCGTACCCGGGTCTCTGCTTGTACTACCCCGGAAGGCGGAATCTTTCGGCAGGTGTTAGAGCTTTTCTGGAACTCGCTCGTGAGCTTGCGCGGCGAGATAGTGATTAACGAACCCGAGTTGCAGTGATCAGGTGCAAGGCAGAATTACCCCTCGTGACCGCCGCTGCTGAGAGCTTGCGATCGAATGTCGCCAGTTGCCCCCCACGCGCCTTGGCGAGCGCAAGGAGATAGGTATCAGTTACCTGCCCCGAAGTTAGGATTTTCGTGGGAGCGATATCACCTGAGCCGACAAGGCTCACATCGTCCGGCCAAAAACTGTGACCGGGGAGCGACCGCATTTTGCCGACGATCTCCATCACGAGTGACGGTGAACCGGGAGAATTCGGATATTTGGGATTGCCGACAATCCGGATGACGCCGTTTTCGGTAATGGGGCAGGTAGCCCACGCGGTCTGACCCGTCGCCGCGAACCATTCGTGCGCATCGTCATGGGCAACATGGCCCGGATCGATTAAGGCAATCAGCACATTGACGTCGAGCAGGAAAGTCACGGCAGTTCGTCACGCAGGCGTTGACGATCTCGAGCGTCACTGGCGGAGCATCCGGCTGAGGTGATAAGAGAGGAATTCCATTGCGCTCGCCGCTGCTGCGCGGTCTGCGCAAAGAACGTCTAGCCAGTTCGGAAATGACTTCGCCGACGCTCCGGTGCTGCTGGGCTGCCATCGCCTTTGCGGCGATCAGTACATCGTCGTCGATTGCCAGGGTCGTTCTCATACCGGCCTCGTTGCGCATCAGTCATCACGCATCATATAAAGGACGAGGTCGGCCTTCTCAAGGTGGATGCGAAGGGACGCAGTCATTGGTCCGATCCGCTCACGGCGGAAAAAATCACAGTCTCACCTCTCTGCGCGAAACACGGGTCTCCGCGTGAGGCATCGCTGCCGGCGGTTCGGTTGGTGAGTATGTTTTTACGTTACGCTTCCGGTTGGCGAACGTAATAACATTACCTATGCAGTCGCTGCCAATCATCGAGGACGCGATGAACAACACTTGTCTGGAATTCAGGAACCTGACGCTTGGCTACCTTGGCCACGCGGCCGCCGTCAAAACGCCGGGAGAGTGACATTCTTACTTTACAGAAACAGGACACTTTAACTTTGCGGCTACATGCATTGTCACAGCTATTTAAAGATGAGAGAAAGTAGTCAACTTAGAAACGCGACAACATCCTATCCATTACTACTGCATTTGCAAGTTGCTATATTTACAAAGTACGGAGACGCAAGCCGCCGGCCGGGTGGAGCTGGTCAGGGTTGCGCAGCCCGGTCGGCGGCGGATGGCTCCAGCTGCAAGATAAACTTTAGCTTTGACATCCCGATCACTCCGCCGCTTTCAGCTGCGCAAGGGCTTGCTGGCGCTTGGCGATGACCACCGGATCCTTGGTAAAATCCGTCTTCCGGCCAGGCTTCGTGCCGCGCTTTTGATAGCCATTGCTCTGGCTGCCGTCGCGAATGCCGAACATATGGTCCGTCTGGCCGGTGCGGCGCGGCCCGCCCTTGCTGCGCTGTTGCTCTCGTCCGGCCTGCATCTCGGCCACCACCGCCAGCATGTCATCAAGGCGCTTGTTCTCAACCACCTCGCAGCGGTGCACCGAGCGCAGCGTGTCGAAGGTTCTGTAGGGCAGGGACGTCCCCTCATGGGTGACCTCGAGGCGACCGTCGGGATAGTCGCAGACAATGACCTTCTTGCCGGCCAGCGCCGTGGCGAGGTCGGTCGGATCGAGGATGAACACCACCTTGTCATAGCGCAGCGTCAGCGACTGCGACAGCTTGCGGATCTCCTTGCGGCACATCGCGCCATCGAGGTTCTCATGCGCGGCAAACGGCCGATGCATGTCCTTCGGATTGCGCGGCGCCTTGCCAAAGCGGCGATTGAAGTCGGCCATGAACTCCGGCGCATAGGCATTCGCCGCCGCGATCGTGTCGATGCCGCGCAGCCGCAGTTCCTTGACGAGGCGATCCTGCAGCGTCTGGTTGGCGCGCTCGACGCGTCCCTTCTTTCAAGTCCCGGACTGCAGTTCGTGCTGACACTCAAGCGCGC